>JANQTQ010000142.1 GCA_030731625.1 Polaribacter sp.
CTTACTAAAAACAAATCGCATGCTTTTTGAGCTACAATCACATTGTAAACTAGAAGAAACACTCTGTGTTGGTGAACTTGCTTCATAATATCGATCTAAATGATTTCCTAAATTATCTGACCAAATAACATACGAATTTTCTCTTTTATCAGAAGCTATTGTTTCATCTTCTCCGTCAAGTGCGCCTTGTGTTTGAGATTTATCATTTTGATAAAAATAATTGTAATTTGTGGAGTTATAGGGTAATATTAAATGAAATACTTCTAAAATTATTTTTTCACCCGGTGCAAGAGATGCATTTGGCATTAATAAAAAGGAATCTGAATCGCCATTATAATTGTTATTTATAGCAACACTCGGACCTGAAATTTGTGTGATTTTTAATTGATCAAAAATAATTCCGTTATCAATAAAACTACCCAAACCCATATTAAAGTTTACATTATTAGCAATCGATGTGCCTTCGTTTGTAATAATTACTGTGTTTGTATAATCGTAGGTTCCGTCAGAATTTATAGTTCCTGGAGGATTATCAATTACCGATCTTGGCGTATAAAACTCTGGCACATACAAACCAGCTGTTACCACAGCTTCTGTGGTATGAAAATCTGTAAGCAACATAGGCTCTGAATCACTACCTCTATCTGAAGTTACATTTAAGGTATTCAAAAAATCGATTCCAGAACCAGATGGAGTTGGATTTGGTCGTCCGTTACAAAAAGGGTTTATGGTTACACAAAAAACTAAGGTAATATTTTGCCTTGGATATAATGTTAAATTATTGATGGCAGCAATATTTAAAACGGAGTTTGAGATTCCGTTTGAAAAATTAGGGTTCAATGCAGAATCATCAAATTCTCTTGGATAACCAGCATCATTAATATAATCTCGCGTAAAGGTATTATTATAAATATTAACTTCATCTACATTTGTTACACAACCAAGACCAAAAGTTGCCTGTAAATCATCTATGATGTCTATATTTTTTATTAAACTAGACGGATGATAATCTCTAGCTGTACTATTATTTATAAGAACAGCAGTATATCTTACTTTATATTCGCCATTTGCAGTATATCCTTGATTACAACTTCCTAAAAATGATATTTCTAATAAATTATCGATATGTTCTACTGTTAACCATAAACTAGAAGTTCTAAAAAAAGTACCATCAGAAATGGTATAATTTATTACTGGAACATCATCTCCTGTGTAATTTAATAGAGGAATAAATGTATAACTTCCGTCTAAATTTATGGTGATACTTCCTTGCGGTATTGTGGCAACCTGACCTGCTAGATAAGAAAAACCATTTACGGCAAATGCAGTAACTGTTAAAACATCATCTTCATCTGGGTCTGTATCATTTGCTAAAACACCTGGCGCATCTACAGTTAATGTTGTATTTATTTCTGCTGTATCATAATCTACTTTTGCTATTGGTGGTTCTTGACCAATTAAAAACTGAGTAACAAAGAAGAAAAGTAATACAACAGAAAGCTTTTTAATCATTAATGAAAAAACAGTTTTATAAATTCTGATGAAATAACAACGCATTTTAAAATTTAGATTTTTAACTTTTTATCATAAGGTATACTTTTTAAAATATGAGTGATCACATTTGTTCTTGCCTCTGTTTTTCTATTCGCCCGTATAATTTTCCAAGGAGACATTTTAGTATTTGTTTTTGCAAACATTGCATTTTTATACTCTGTGTATTGTTCCCATAAATCTTGTGCTTTCTCGTCTAACTTGGTCATTTTCCATTGTTTTAGAGGATCACTTTTTATATCTGCAAAACGCTGCGCTTGTTCTTTTTTAGAAATAGACATATAAATTTTAACCAAATGAATTCCAGATTCTAAAATCATTCTTTCAAAATCATTTACCTGATTCATAAAAATTTCATATTCTTCTGGCGTACAAAAACCATTAACAGGCTCAATTACAGCTCTATTATACCAGCTTCTATCAAAAAACACCATTTCACCAGCTTTAGGAAACTGCTCTACATATCTTTGAAAATACCATTGAGATTGTTCATCTTCAGACGGTTTTGGCAATGCCACAATACGCATATGACGCGGGTTAATACGCTCTGTAACCCTTCTAATAGCACCTCCTTTACCGGCTGCATCTCTACCTTGAAAAACAACAATTATACGTTCATCATTATTAATTACCCAAGTTTGCATTCTAATTAACTCGGTTTGTAATTTTTTCATTTTTTTCTGATAATCTACATATCTTAAAGCCTTTACAACATGGTAAGGTTCTCTAGATAATAAAGCTAATAATCCTTTTTTAGAACTTAACTTTTTTAAATCTAACTCAGTTAATTTTTTAGTCATAAAATTTAATCTATTTGATTAATATTAGAACGATAATAACGCATTACTACATTAGGATCTGGATTTAAGGTTGTGCCAGCATTTTCTTTGCCGGTGTAGTTAAAACTAGACAAAACATGTCTCATAGCTTCTAATCTAGCTACTTTTTTATCATTCGTTTTCACAATTATCCAAGGACAATAAGCAGTATGCGTTTTAGAAAACATTTCTGATTTGTAGTGCGTGTATTTGTCCCATAAAATTTGTCCTTGTTTGTCTACAGGACTAAATTTCCATCTCTTTAAAGGATTTTCTTTTCTGTCTTCAAAACGTTTTAATTGTTCGTCTTTCTTAATAGATAACCAAAACTTTATAATTATTACGCCATCTTCATACATCATATGTTCAAATTCTGGCACCTGTAGTAAAAATTGTTTGTATTGATTTTCTGAACAAAAACCCATCACTGGTTCTACAACAGCTCTATTATACCAACTTCTATCAAAAAAAACAATTTCACCAGGGTTTGGCAACTCTTTTACATATCTTTGAAAATACCACTGTCCTTTTTCTACATCAGTAGGTTTATTTAAAGCCACTAATCGGCTAGATCTTGGATTTAAATGCTCCATAAATCTTCTAATATTCCCTCCTTTTCCTGCAGCATCTCTTCCTTCAAAAACAATAGCTACTCTTAAGTTTTTTTCTGCTATATAATTTTGCAACTTTACAAGTTCAATTTGTAACTGTCTGATTTCATTATTATATGATAGTGTGTCCGTTACACTAGTGTACGAAATATTTTTTTCTTTTAAGAGTGATAAAAGTTCTTGATTGCTTTTAAAGCCCTCAAAATCTTCAATACGCAAAGCTTCATCCATATTCATGTATTTAATTTAAGAAGTCTAAAATAAAACCTTTTTTTCAGAAACCTATAAAAAAAACAGTCTTTTACTTTAGATATTTTATATTTGTTTTCTATGAAATACTGGCTTAATTTTAGTTTTATTCTTTTTTGCTGTTCTATTCTTTCTCAAGAAAAATTCTCTAAAGAAATTAGTTTTATAACCGAAAACGATTTGTATGTTTCTACAAAAAAAGATAGGTATTATACAAATGGTGTATTTTTAAGTTATAGATATCTATCTAAAACAAAGAAAGATAATCAAGAGAAAAGAATTTTAGAGTGGCAAATTGGTCATGAAATGTACAGCCCTTATAAAGCCATAGTGCAAAGTATTAATGAGCACGACAGGCCTTTTGCAAGCTATTTATTTGGAAGTTTTGGCGTCCATAGAGTTTATAAAAATGATAAAATTTTTAACACCACGTTTCAAATTGGCGTTATTGGACCCAATGCGTTTGGTAAAGAATTACAAGATTTTATACATGATCTTTATGGTTTTAGAAAAGCAACTGGCTGGGAATATCAAATAAAAAATGCCTTAGGATTAAATTTAAACACAGAATACGCGCAATTTTTAGTAAAAGATAGCTCAAATCAATTTGATATCACATGGGTAAACGCTGCCAAATTAGGAACCATTTACACCAATATTTCTAGTGGATTTTATGCAAGAGTAGGTTTAAAACCTTTGGTATCCATAGTAAACTCCATGGCTTTTAAAACGAATTTAAATAATGAGACTACAAACTTTCATCGAGAAATTGAGTCTTTTTTTTACATAAAACCGATCATAAGATACACTTTTTATGACGCTACTTTACAAGGCAGTTTTTTAAACACTTCTAGTTTAGTAACAAAAGAATTAGTGCCATTAGTCTTCCATATAGAAGCTGGATTAAATTTTACAAACAACCGATATAATTTTGGCTATGTATTTCATTTTAGTTCAAATACTTCTAAAGAACTTAGAAATGTAAACGGCAATATTTATGGTACAATTTTTATAAATTACTTATTGCACTAACCTAAAAAGAAATCTTCTTTAAAACCTATTAAATAGAGCTTTTCTTGTGCTCTTGTAATGGCTGTATACAACCATCTATAATATTCTTTAGAAACACCATCTGGTAAATAGGGTTGCTCTATAAATACCGTTTTCCATTGCCCTCCTTGAGATTTATGACAGGTCATGGCATACGAAAATTTTACTTGCAAGGAATTAAAGTATTTGTTCTTTTTAATGGCTAAAAACTGTTTGTAGTTCGATTTTTCATGCGCATAATCTTCTTTTACGGCTTGATACAATTTGTTTGATTCTTCATAGGTTAAAGACGGACTTTCGCTAGTTAGCGTATCTAATAACAGTACCGTTTCAAAAGGTTGCATTTCTGGATAGTCTATCATTTTTAACTCAACTTCAGCAAAATTAAAACCATATAATTGCTTTATAGAAAATATTTTTAAAACCTGACAAATATCTCCATTTGCAATAAAACCTGCCGTAGAATTCTCTTCTAACCAATAATAATTATTTTTTACAATCATTACAAAATCTCCTGCAGAAATTTCATTTTCTTGGCCGCGAATTTGCATTCGTATTTGCTGATTATATTCATTTGCCCTTTTATTAGAACGCACAATAAAAGCAGTATCCTCTACACCATCAGAATCATAAGCCGTTACAAGCGCATCTTCAATATCGTAGCCATCCTCTAATCTTTTAATGTCTGGAAAATCTATATCAAACTGAAAATTAGGTCCTTCATTTTGTAATAATAATCTTAAATGGGTTGCATTGGCTAAGATTCCAGAATTTTCATGCTGACGCATCACTTCATCTAACTCAATTTCTGCAACACTCTTATGATAATCATACGTTAAAGTATCTGCTTCTAAAGCCGGACTTACATTTAATTTTACGGGCGGAAGCTGAGCGGTATCCCCAATAAAAATAATTTTACATTTATCACCAGAATACACATAAGAAATTAAATCATCTAACAAAGAACCCGATTCAAATAATTTTTGATTTTGGCGACTATCGGGAATCATGGAAGCTTCATCAATAATGAAAATTGTATTTTTATGCTTGTTTGGCTGTAAAACAAAATCTACAGAACCATTTGATTGCTTTTTAGGAAAGTATATTTTTTTATGGATCGTAAAAGCAGGCCTTTTAGCATAAATAGAAATTACCTTAGCAGCTCGCCCTGTTGGTGCTAATAAAACTGCTTTTTTACCTACAGTGCTTAATGCATTTACAAATGCACTTATTATTGTTGTTTTTCCTGTACCTGCGTAGCCCTTTAATAAAAACAATCCATCTTTTTCTTCGTTAAAAATAAAAGTACTTAATAAATTTAGTAATTGCCCTTGCTTAAGCGTTGGTACGAAAGGGAATTTCCTTAATAACTCTTTGTAAAAATCTGTGGATATTTTGTGCATAAAAAATTTAATTGAACAAAGATACATTTCTTTATAAAGAAAAATTTTTATCATTAAAAAAAAAGTGTAGATTTGCGATAGGACTATTAAAAAAACAATTTGAAATGAATTTATTACTGATGATTATAGGAGCTTTGATAGCTGCTTTTGCTGTTGCCTTTGTTGTAGTTAAATATTTACCATTAAAATTACGATGGATTCCTTCTGTTATACTGCTCGTACTAGCGGTTTTCTTAGGAATAAAAATTTATGACGGAATTTTAGAACCAATTAAATTTAACAAAGATAAAGTTGGCAAGTTCTCGGTTGTTATTGATAACTTAAAAATTATTCGTGATGCTGAAATAAAATATTACGAAGTAAATGCTCAGTACACTACAGACAAAGCAGGATTAATTAACTTTATTAACAATGCAAAATTAGCAATTACTGAAACTAAAACTATTGTAGTTCAAGTTAACAAAGGTGGTGGTGTAATTATTGATGAAGAAAAAAGAGTTACAGACACAATTGGATACGAACCTGTTTTAAAGTATTTTAAAGGTATTAACTTTGAAAATATGTTTAAAGTACCAGGAGTTGAAGGTGCAGAATTTGAAATTGAAGTTGGATCTGTTGAAAAAGTACCAGGTTTAGTGGTACCAACTTTTAGAGCAAGAACTCCTAAAAAAGGAATTTTAGCAGGTATGAATGAATCTTTAGTAAAACAAGAATTAGAAGCTGTTGAAAATGACCAAATTAAAGGTGATTATGTTTCTGTAGGTTCTTTGGATGAAGTTACCACTGGTGGAAACTGGCCTCCTGCATATGATAAGAAAGACGGTGCTAAAAAAGACGAGTAAAATTTCTTTAAAGAAAACAAAAGATATAGCATTATCCATCCAATTTAGTTTGGATGGATTTTCTTTTTGTGTAATAGATACAGTTACCCAAGAAAAAATTTACTTCACAGAATATCAATTCGCAGAAACTTTAAATTCTCCTGAAGATTTATTAAGTAAAATTGAACTTATTTTTAAGGGAAACGCTAATCTACAGCTTGATTATAACTCTGTAACGGTACTTCATCAAAATAATTTATATACTTTAGTACCTTCCTCCTACTTTGATGAAGGCTCTTTAGCAACCTATTTAAATTTTAATATCAAAACATTAAATACAGATTTTATAGCTTTTGATGAAATAACAGCCATAGATGCTAAAAATGTATATATTCCTTATATCAACATCAACAATTATTTGTTTCAAAACTTTGGTGAATTTGAATACAAACATCACATTAGTGTTTTAATAGAAAAGCTTCTAAAAATAGAAAGTTTAAAAGAGAAAACAATGTATGTTAATGTCTATAAAAACTCATTTGACATCATCGTTATAGAAGATAAAAAAATTATTATTTCTAATTCATTTTTATATCATTCTAAAGAAGATTTTATCTATTATATTTTATTTACAGCAGAACAAATTCAACTAAACACAGAAGAATTTAATCTCTATTTTATGGGTGAGATAGCAACTGATTCTGATATTTTCAAAATTACATACACCTATATTAAAAACATCTTTTTCTTAGAGAGTCAAAATGCTATTTTCGAAGATTTAGAAGCATCTAATCATTCTAACTTCACCTTATTAAGCTCATGAGAATTATATCTGGAAAACTAAAAGCAAGACGTTTAAAAGCACCCAAGAACCTACCTGTTCGTCCAACAACAGACATGGCAAAAGAAGCCTTATTTAACATTTTAAACAATCAATATTATTTTGATAGTATTACAGTTATAGACTTATTTTCTGGAACAGGAAATATTAGTTACGAATTTGCTTCTAGAGGTACAAAAAGTATTTATGCAATAGATGCTAATTTTAATTGCATTAAATACATTAATAGCACTGCAAAAGAACTAGATTTAGATATTAACACTTACAAAAGTGATGTATATAAATTCTTAGATAAAACTTCTTTACAGGCTGATATTATTTTTGCAGATCCACCTTATGATTTTGAACTTGAAAAATTTCAAGAAATCGTTGAGACTGTTTTTGCCAAAAACATGTTGAAAGAAGATGGTGTTTTAATTGTAGAACATTCTAAACATACAGATTTATCAACGCATGAAAAACACAGTTATGATAAACGTTATGGTGGAAATATCTTTAGCTTTTTTGAAAATGCTTCAGAAGAAGAAACTGAAGATTAAAGCAAAGAATTAATGATATCTGTAATGGTGATTCCTTCTGCATCTGCCTTGTAATTTTTTACAATTCTGTGCGATAAAATAGGAATCGCCACTGCTTTTACATCTTCGATATCCGGAGAATATTTACCATTGATTACTGCATGTGCTTTTGCTGCCAAAATTAAATTTTGTGAAGCTCTTGGACCCGCTCCCCAATCTAAATAGCTTTTTACCATTTCTGTAGCTTCATTAGATTTTGGTCTTGTTTTACCAACTAAAGTAACTGCATATTCTATCACATTATCCGTTACAGGAATCTTTCTAATCAGTTTTTGAATTTCAATGATGTCTTCACTAGAAAATAATGCATTTACTTTTTGATCGATGTTACTCGTTGTACTTTTTACAACCGCTACTTCTTCTTTAAAGGTTGGATACTCTAAATTAATAGAAAACATAAAACGATCTAATTGCGCTTCTGGTAAAGGATAGGTTCCTTCTTGCTCAATTGGGTTTTGAGTTGCCAACACAAAAAATGGTAATTCTAACTTATAATGATTTCCAGAAACAGTAACAGAACGTTCTTGCATCGCTTCTAATAAAGCTGCTTGTGTTTTTGGTGGCGTTCTGTTTATTTCATCAGCTAAAATAATATTAGAAAAAATAGGACCTTTTATAAATTTAAAATGTCTGTTTTCGTCTAAAATTTCGCTTCCTAAAATATCCGAAGGCATTAAATCTGGTGTAAACTGTATGCGCTTAAAATGCAATCCTAAAGCGTTAGAAACGGTATTTACTAGTAACGTTTTTGCTAAACCTGGCACACCAATCAACAGAGAGTGACCACCACAAAAAACAGATAAAAGTGTAAACTTTACAGCTTCTTGCTGACCAATAATTACTTTACCAATTTCAGATTTTAATGAATTATATTGAATTACTAATTCATCTACAGCTTTCACGTCAGACATTATTTACTAATTTCTTTTTTCCAGTTTTTAACAAAAGTACATTTACGATGTGTTTCTGACATTTTAATATACGTGTCTTTTATTTTTTCTTTAGACCATTTTGTAATTGATTCTTCTTTCTTTTTTCTTAATGCTAAATCTTGAATCTTTACATAATCTTCAACCAAATCTGCAGTGTGAGTATTTGTTCTATCTTTCATCATAATGAATTTAAACATTTTCTCACCATTTCTATTTTGATCAAAAAAGACATCAGAAAGCTCTCCTTTTTTTAATTCTGCTACTCTTGCATACAAATCTGGATCCATTCTTGTTAAATCAAACTGAGTTTCCCCTGTGTAAGGATTTACAATTGCACCGCCATTATTCTTAGTTTCTTTATCCTCAGAATATTTTTTAACTGCTTCTTCAAACGTAATTTTACCTTCTTTAATGTCGATTGCTATTTTTTCTGCTCTTTCTTGCGTATCTTTTAATCTACTGTCTGGAATGTCTGGTTGAATTAATATATGAGATGCTACTCTCATGTTTCCTTTAATTTCATGTAGTTGCATTAAATGGTAACCAAAATCTGATTTAAATGGTTTAGAAACTTGATTCACATCTAAACTAAAAGCCATTTCTTTAAACTCTTTTATAAAAGGCGAATCTTTTGTAACTTCATATTGACCACCATTTGTTGTTACTCCCGGATCATCAGAATTAATAATTGCTTTCATTTTAAAACTTGCACCTTCTTCTACTTGCTTTTTAATTTCGTTAAGTTGTGCTACAATTCTATCATTTTCTTCTGGAGTTGGAGCGGCATATAAAACAATTTGTGCCAATTCTATTTCTGCCTGAAATTCTGGCAACTCTCCACTTGTTTTTAAACCATTGTAGTATAAACGAACTTCTTCTGGTGTAACATCAATTTTATCTGTAATTTTCTCCTGCTCTTTTTCTATTAAAACATTCTCTTTCTGAACAGTAAATAATTCTTTTTTCAGGTCGTCTAAATCATTAAAACCATAAGCTGCAATCACTTTATCTTCACTACCAAATTCCTGTGTAAAATATTGTAAACTGCGTTCTACTCTACTATTCACATCTTCATCAGAAACAATAACACTATCTACAACTGCATGATGTGATAATAGTTTTTGTTGCATTAATTCTTCTAACATTTCACAATCTGAAATGGTAATTTTTCCTTCTGATCTAACTTCTACTTCTTGTTTAAATTTTTCTATATCAGAATCTAAAACAATGTTTTTACCAATTACTACAGCAACCCCATCTATCTTAATCTTTTTTTGCGCAAACGTTGAAAGGCTAATCAACCCTAAAACGAGTGATAAAACAGTGGACTTAGTATACTTTAAAATTGTTGTTTTTTGTTGCATCTCTTACTAATATTTTTTCTATATCTCTTATTAATTCAATTTTACGTTGATGTAAAATCATTTGTTTTATTGTTGGCTTAATGTAGCTTAATGGTGCTGTATCATTTCTAAGTAAAACGCCTTTAATAGCCACCAAATATAAACCTAATGAATCTTGTTTTTGAAGTAATTTTGATTTTTTTAACATAATATCCTTAGAAAAAGGCAGTTTTAACAAAACCTTATCTAATTGCGTCCAAACAGAATCTCTAAATTGAAAGTGTTTAAAACTAAGCTGTTGTTTTTCTAACTTTTCTAAGTCTTCTATTTTTTCTGATTCAAAGAGTTTAATTAGCTCGTTTTTATTGATTACTTTTTTATCAAAATGAAGGTATTTAATTTTAACCAACTCTTCATTTAATTTAAAATTCTCTTTACTTTTAAGGTAAAAGTCTTCGATTTCTGAATCTTTAATAACCGTATCTAACTGCTGTTTAATTAATATTTCTTTGTAATTATTTATTAATAAACTTTCTCTATAATCTTTAACCAGCCTTTCAATTTCATTTACTTCTTCTAAAGAGTTGTTACTTTCTGCTTTTTGAAGTAATATTTGTTTAATTGCCCAATTATTAATAAAACTTCTTACCAAAATAATACTATCTTCTTTACTAATATCTTCTGGCAAAATGCTGATTAAATCTTTTTTATACAGCTTTTCTGTTTTTACAACTGCCACTACTTCTGATGTTATTTCTTCATCTTCTTGCATTTTAAAATAATTGCAAGAGTTTAGGATTAGTATAGTTAAGAATGCAACTGTAAATTTTTTCATTACTTACTTTTATTAAATTTAATTAACTTTTTAAGTTGTTTTTTATCAATATCGATCACACTTTTTCTTCGTAGATCTGCAATCCAATTTTTTTCTAAGTAGTTTTGATAATCATTCATTACTTCTCCTTTAATTTTATCTAATTCTTTAGGTTCATAATTAGATAAATTTGCCTCAAAGAAGTTTTTTAATCCTAAAGTATCTTTAGAAGATTTTTCCCAAATTTTTTGTTGCATCAACTCAAACAGTAACAAACCATCTTTATATTCTTGTAAAGTGTAGGCAAATTCTGGTTCTAATTTTTCTAAATTATCTTTATAATAAGTCAAAATTTCTGAATCTTTAAAATCTTCGAAAACTTGAAAAACAGAAATATCTCTTTTACTTTTAAGAAAATCAACAAACTGCTCTTGCGTAAAATTTTTATCATTAATTGATAAAATAATAGATTGTAACGAATCTTTAGAAATGGATTTAATATTTGCCATTTCAAAGATTGCTTTCGCTTCTTCGTTTTCTTTGATTGTATATTTTTTCTTTAGTTTGTTAACAACAGCTTTCTGAGATAATTGAGCTCTATCACCAGATCTTACTTTACTTTTCAATTCACCTTCCAATTCAGGAAACGATGCAATAGGCAGTTTTTTAATTAACTGAACAATATGCCAACCAAAACGTGTTTTAAAAGGTTTAGAATATTCACCTTCTTTTTGCAAACCAAAAGCGGCATCCTCAAAAGAGCTTACCATCACTCCAGAGCCAAAAGGTCTTAATTTTCCTCCTTTAGATTTTGTACCAACATCACTAGAATATTGTCTTGCTAATGCAGGAAATTGCTCATCGTTTTGTAATTTTTTATACACTTCATTTGCTATTTCTTCTCCTTTACTAGACGTATCATCTATTAAAATATGAGCAACTTCTACTTCTCCTTTAGATGCTCTTAAAGAATCTACTTTTAAAATATGATATCCAAAACGAGTTCTAAATGGTTCTGAGATCTCACCAACTTTAGTTGTATAGGCAGCATCTTCAAAAGGATACACCATTCTAAATGCAGAAAAATATCCTAAATTTCCTTTATTACCAGGTCTTCCTGATCTAGCATCATCTCTAGTAGAAGGATCATCTGAAGTTTCTACAGCAACCGCTTCAAAATCTTCACCTTTTATAATTCTATTTCTAATTTTTATAATTTTCTCATACGCATCTAAGGTATCTTTAGGCGATGCATTTTCTGGAGTTTTTATTAAAATATGCTTTGCTTTTACTTCATTTTTTGTTCTAAAATAAGCATCTTTTACAAGCTTATTTATATAACTAGAGTCTTGCATATAAGGTGCAGAAAGCTGATCTCTATAAGTTTCCTTTTCTTTTACATAAGACGCTAACGTATCTAACTTTATATCATAAGCTTCTTTTACTTTTAACTTATAATTGATAAAAAGGTCTAAATTTTTTTGAA
This sequence comes from Polaribacter sp., assembly GCA_030731625.1. Classification (GTDB taxonomy): domain Bacteria; phylum Bacteroidota; class Bacteroidia; order Flavobacteriales; family Flavobacteriaceae; genus Polaribacter. The sequence continues at coordinate 12,498 of JANQTQ010000142.1, forward strand.
CATCTTTTGCTTCTTCGTTGTCTATAGCATCTAAATTTTTTTCGTAGATTCTTTTAAAATCAGCAACGGTTGTTTTTTCACCATCAATAGTTACTAAAACTTTGCTTTTTTTCTGCGCAAATACAATACTTGAACAACTTAAAACGACTAATAAAACTAACTTTCTCATAAATTTATAATGATATAATTCCTTTAATTTTTTCTGCTTTTTTGTAATATTCTATAACTTTTTGAGCACTTTCTATTTGTAATACGATAGAAAGACTATTATATTTTCCTGTTTTAGATTTTTTTGTTTTAATGACAGCTCCTGTATTATTAAATAATTCTTGCACTTCTTCAAATTGATTCTCATCAGAAGGAACAATAAATTTATACATATATTCTGCAGGAAAACTTGTAGTATCTTCTAGCTGAATTTTTAATTTGTCATAAAAATCACTTTTTTCACTCATAGGATGCTCTTTTTTAAAGTATTTAAAAATAACAACTCACAAAATTACATTAAAAATTAGTTTTATAAAGCGAATGATTTATTTTTGTGAAACTCTATTTTTAGAGTAAAAATCAAAATTAATAATTCAAAGATAAAATACTTGCAAAAAAATCAGCAAAAAATTGTTTTAATTGGTGGCCCAGGAACAGGAAAATCGACTGTTTTAAATAAACTAAAAGAGAAAGGTTTTTTCTGTTTTGATGAAGTTTCTAGAGAAGTTATTTTAAAAGCACAACAAGAAGGAATTGAGCAACTCTTTTTAACAGAACCACTTTTATTTAGCGAAATGTTATTAGAAGGAAGAGAAAAACAATTTTTATCTGCCGAAAAAAGAAAAGAAAATATTATTTTTTTGGATAGAGGAATTCCAGATGTTCATGCCTATATGAATTATTTTAAGACGGATTATCCTTCTATTTTCTTAGAAAAAAGCACCCATTATAAATACGATTTAATTTTTCATTTTTCTCCTTGGGAAGAAATTCATACAACAGACAATGAACGTTATGAATCGTTTGAAGAATCGATAACTATTGATACTTTTTTAATTGACGCCTATTCAAAATTAGATTATAAAATTATAAATGTTCCTTTTGGTTCTGTGGATGAAAGAACTAACTTTATTATTCATTCGCTTTCTTGCGAATTATGATTTCTGCAAAAACCATACTACAAGAATATTGGAACTTTTCTACTTTTAGAGAACCACAAGAAGACATTATAAATGCTGTTTTAAAACAAAAAGATGTAATTGCTTTATTGCCAACAGGCGGAGGAAAATCGATTTGTTTTCAAGTTCCGGCTTTAGTAAACGATGGCGTTTGCATCGTAATTTCGCCATTAATTGCGTTGATGCAAGATCAAGTAGAAAACCTACAGAAACGCAATATAAAAGCCACAACCATAAAATCTGGTTCTTCGCAAGATGAAATCATTACACTTTTTGACAATATTAAATTCGGGAACTTTAAGTTCTTATACATTTCTCCAGAAAGATTACAATCCACTTTTATTCAGCAAAAAATACAAGAGCTAACTGTTTCTTTTGTTGCGGTTGATGAAGCGCATTGTATTTCTGAATGGGGACAAGATTTTAGACCTTCTTACAGAAATATTAAAATTTTAAAAGAACTAATTCCCGATGTAAATTTTATTGCGCTTACCGCAACTGCAAACACAATTGTTTTAAATGACATTGCAGAAAATTTGGAATTAAAAAATCCGCAGATTTTTAGAAAATCTTTTGAAAGAGAAAATTTAGCCTATCAAGTTTTTACCGTCGAAGATAAATTATTAAAGCTCGAACAAATTTTTACAAAAACTAAAAAGCCCGCAATTATTTATGTTACTTCTAGAAAAAGAACGGAAGAAATTAGTAATTTTTTAAACGCTAAAAATTACAAAAGCAGTTTTTATCACGGAGGATTATCTGCCAAAGAAAAGCAAATTTCTTTTGATAATTGGATGACAGAAACAACGCCAATTATGGTTTCTACAAATGCATTTGGAATGGGAATTGACAAACCAAATGTTGGCATTGTCGTTCATTTTGATTTGCCTTTTAGCATCGAAAATTACATTCAAGAAGCTGGACGCGCAGGAAGAAATGGAAACAAATCTTTTGCTGTTTTATTTAAAAATGAAAATGATATTTCGATATATAAAAAACAAGTAAAAAAAGGATTGCCAAGCATTGCAGAAGTCAAAGAAGTTCACAGACAATTATACCAATATTTTAGAATTGCAAAAGGAGAAATAATTGATAATTTTTATAGTTTTAACCTCTTAGAATTCGCTAAAATTTATAACTTTACAGCTGTAAAAGTAGATGCTATTTTAAAGATTTTATCAAATAATGGCATCATAGAAATTACAAATACATACAATCAAAAATCTACAATTATTTTCAATTCTACCAGTAAAAATGTCATTTTATACGCTATCAATAATATCTATATAAAGAACTTTATAGATTCAATACTAAGAACTTATAGTGGCTTATTTGAACAAGAAGTTAAAGTAGATGAATTTCTACTCGCCAAGAAAAACAATATTACATCCAGACAAGTAATTGCCAATTTAGAGCAATTAGAAAGAGAAAATATACTAACTTACAAGAGTGTAAAAACAGATACAGAAATTCGTTTTTTAGTACCTCGAGAAGATGATTTAACCATCAATAGATTCTCGCGAGTAATCATTCAATTTTTAAAACAAAAAGAAAAAAAGTCAGAAGATTTCTTAGCTTATATTGGTGATAATATCACCTGTAGAAGTTCACAAATTTTAGATTATTTTGATGAAAAATCAACAAAAAATTGTGGCATTTGCGATGTTTGTTTATCCAAAAAAAAGATGAAAAAAGTTGATGTTTCTTCAGAAATTTTAGCTGTTTTAAAACAGAAAAACAGTTTAACATCGCAAGAAATAAATCAACATTTAAAGGCAAATGAAAAAGACATTTTAATACATTTGCGCCAACTTTTATCCGAAGATAAAATACAAATTAATCATCAAAATAAATACCAACTAAAATAAAATTTATGAAAGATATACGCATCGTTTTTATGGGAACTCCAGATTTTGCCGTTACCATTTTAAAACATTTAGTAGACAATAAATATAACGTAGTTGGTGTAATTACAGCTCCAGACAAACCTGCCGGAAGAGGCCGAAAACTAAATGAATCTGACGTAAAAAAATATGCGCTGTCTAAAAATTTAACTATTTTACAGCCAACAAATTTAAAAAATGAAGAGTTTCATCAAGAATTAAAAGCCTTAAAAGCAGATTTACAAATTGTAGTTGCCTTTAGAATGTTACCCGAAATGGTTTGGAAAATGCCAAAATTTGGCACTTTTAATCTTCATGCATCCTTATTACCACAATATAGAGGCGCAGCACCAATTCACTGGGCAATTATAAATGGAGAAACAAAAACAGGTGTATCTACTTTTTTTATTGATGATAAAATAGACACTGGAGCGATTATTTTACAAGAAGAAATTACAATTGCTATCGATGAAACTGTTGGTACTTTACACGATAAATTGATGTTTCTAGGAGCCAATTTAGTTGCAAAAACGATTGATTTAATTTCTGACGGGAATGTTACAACAAAAAAACAACCAGCATTAGAAGAAAAATCTGCCCCAAAATTAGATCCAGAAAACACCAAAATAAATTGGAACGATTCTTTAGAGAACATCTATAATAAAATTAGAGGGTTAAATCCTTTTCCATCCGCATGGACTATCATAAAAAATAATGATGAAGAAATATCAGCAAAAATTTATGCTATTCAAAAAGAAATTTGCGAACATCAATATAGTTTGGGAAAAATAATCACCACAAAAAAAGAAATGAAAGTAGCTGTAAATAATGGTTTTATTATAATTGATGAAATTAAACTTTCTGGAAAGAAAAAAATGGATGTAAAAAGTCTTTTAAACGGCTATCCATTTTCTACTGATGCTAAAATGCTTTAACCCTTTATTAACAAGGTTTTAAAGGGTTTTTATTTATACAATCATTTTTTATTAACAATTTACTGTTACTTATTAACAAAACAGCACTTTTTATGAAGTCTAATTTGTGCAAACCCTTAATACGTCTATATTTGTTAAGCTTTTAAAGCACAAAAATAATATTCAATTAATTTAAAAATCTATTTATTATGAACAAGTCAGATTTAATCGATGCAATGGCTGCTGATGC
>JANQTQ010000143.1 GCA_030731625.1 Polaribacter sp.
GTAAATGCAATTGCACATTTTAGCGACTGGATTATTGCGCATGTACATGTTGGTGCCTTGGCGTGGAATGGTTTCTTTACTTTTGGTATGTTGTATTGGTTAATACCAAGAATGTTTAAAACAAAATTATATTCAACAGCATTAGCTAATTTTCACTTTTGGATTGGTACCCTAGGAATAATTTTATACACTTTACCTTTATATGTTGCAGGTTTTGTGCAGGCGTCTATGTGGAAACAATTTAATCCAGATGGTTCACTTACTTACGGTAATTTCTTAGAAACTGTAAATGAAATTATACCAATGTATTGGATGCGTGCAATTGGAGGTACCATGTTTATTATTGGTGCAATTGTAATGTTGTACAATGTTGTTAAAACTGTAAGATCTGGTAGTGGCGTAGAAGACGAATTAGCGGAAGCAGCGGCTTTAACGGCGGTACCTAAGCATAGAACAAAAGGTGAAGGATGGCATACTTGGATAGAAAGAAAACCAATCAAATTAACAATTTTTGCAACAGTTGCAATTTTAATTGGTGGTATCGTGCAGATTATACCTACATTGTTAGTAAAATCTAATATTCCTACTATTAGTAGTGTTAAACCTTACACTCCTTTAGAGTTAGAGGGTAGAGATTTATATATTAGAGAGGGTTGTGTTGGTTGTCACTCTCAAATGATTCGTCCTTTTAGAAGTGAAGTAGAACGTTATGGTGAATATTCTAAAGCAGGAGAATATGTATATGACCATCCATTTTTATGGGGATCTAAACGTACAGGACCAGATTTACATAGAATTGGATCTAAATATTCTGATAGCTGGCACTTAAACCACATGTACGATCCACAAAGTACTTCACCTGGTTCTATTATGCCTTCTTATAAATGGTTAATTACAGATGAACTTTATAAAGGAGATATAGAAAGTAAAATGAAAGTGATGGTTACTTTAGGAGTTCCTTATTCTGATGAAGAAATAGCAAATGCCCAAAAGCATATGTTAGAGCAAGGAACTAAAATTGAAGAAAACTTATATTCAGACCCTGATTTTGCAAAAAATTATGAAGCTGATAAAAAGTATGCTCAAGAAAATGGAGAACCTTTTATAGAAATGAAAAATAGAGAGATTGTTGCAGTTATTGCTTATCTCCAACGTTTAGGAACCGATATAAAAGTGAAAGACGAACAAAAAATCACTAAAAACTAAAGCGATGTTAAAATTTATAAAAGGTCATATGGAGAGTATTACAGGTGTAGAAATATATCCTTTAATATCGTTAATCATATTCTTTACTTTTTTTATGGTTTTATTTTGGTGGGTTTTTACAGCTAAAAAAGAATATATTAATACGGTAAGTAATTTACCTTTAGATAATTAAAAAGAAAAAAAATGAAAAAATATTTTCAATCTACGGTATATATAATCTTTGTAATTGTTACGTTTTTAGCGCTTGCAAAGTCGTTTATGGTGTACGAAAACCCATTTGATGTTTATGAGAATCCTTTAGTTTGGATTGCTTTAATTGGTTTTATTTTAGTTGTTGTGCTAAAAGAAATGGTGAATATAATAGCTATTTCTAAAGCAACTGAACTGCAAAATGAAAAATTAGGTATTGTTCCTGAAGAAAGTAATGCTTGGATTAAAAAGGTATTACAATCTTGGACAAATTCTAAAGATATTGACAATGAAGAAGAAATAATCTTAGACCACAATTACGATGGAATTCAAGAATTAGATAATACGTTACCACCTTGGTGGGTATATATGTTTTATGCATCAATTATTTTTGCAGTTGTTTATTTGGTAAGATTCCATGTGTTAGATGGCGATAATCAAATTGTTGAATATGATAAAGCGGTAGCAGAAGCAAAAGCAACTTTAGAAAAATATAAGTCTACTGCAACAGATTTAATTACTGCAGATAATATTGAACTTTTAACTGATGAAAAAGATTTAGCTAGAGGTAAAGCAGTATTTAATTTAAACTGTGCATCATGCCACGTTTCTGATGGTGGTGGCGCAATTGGCCCTAATTTAACCGATGAATATTGGATTTTAGGAGGAGGAATTAAAAATGTATTTACTACGCTTTTAAATGGTGGTAGAGATGGTAAAGGTATGATTTCTTGGAAAAATACTTTAAAACCAGCAGATATGGCTAAAGTAGCAAGTTATGTTATTTCTTTACAAGGAACTACACCGGCAAGCCCGAAAGCTCCTCAAGGAGATAAATGGGTAGCAGAATAAAAATAAATTAAATTAGTAAAATAGGTTAATTTGTGTATTTATGGAAACTCCAGAAAACGAGCAATTTAGAGATAGTATTGGAACGATTGATAAATCTGGTAAGCGCTCTTGGGTTTTTCCTAAAAAGCCTAGTGGTAAATTCTATAAATACAGGTCGTATGTTAGTTATTTTTTATTAATTTTCTTATTATCTGCTCCATTTATAAAAATTAATGGGAATCAGTTTTTACTTTTTAATATTTTAAAACGTAAATTTAATATTTTCGGATTTCCATTTTGGCCGCAAGATTTTCATTTATTGGTTATTTCGATGATCATTGGAGTGGTATTTATCATTCTATTTACTGTTGTTTTTGGTCGTATTTTCTGTGGATGGATTTGTCCACAAACTATTTTTTTAGAAATGGTTTTCAGAAAAATAGAATATTTGATTGACGGAGATAGAGGCAAACAAATACGTTTAGATAAACAACCTTGGAATGCCGAAAAGATTAGAAAGAGACTATTAAAATGGTTTATTTTCTTTGTAATTTCTTTTATAATTGCCAATGTGTTTTTAGCATACTTAATTGGTGGAGATACGTTAATAAGTTACATTACAGGAAACCCTTTAGATAATATTAATACCCTTATTTCTCTTATAATTTTTACATGTGTATTCTATTTTATTTTTGCTTGGTTTAGAGAACAAGTATGTATTATAGCTTGTCCGTATGGAAGATTACAAGGTGTTTTATTAGATAATAAAACTATCAATGTAGCATACGATTATAAACGAGGAGAAAGAGAAGAAGGTAGGTCTAAATTCAAAAAAAATGAAGATAGAGAAGCTTTAGGAAAAGGAGATTGTATTGATTGTAAACAATGTGTAGTTGTTTGCCCAACAAACATAGATATTAGAAATGGAACGCAATTAGAGTGCGTAAATTGTACAGCATGTATAGATGAATGCGATCATATGATGGAAAGCGTGGGCTTACCAAAAGGATTAATTAGATATGCAAGTGAAGATAATATAGCTAAAAAAGAACCATTTAAACTAAATGCAAGAATTAAAGGCTATTCGGCTGTACTGTTCATTTTAGTTGGTGTTTTAATAGGAATGTTGTTTTTAAGAAATGATGTAGAAGCTAACATTTTAAGATTACCAGGGCAATTGTATCAACATAAAAAAAATAACATTATTAGCAATGTTTATACATTTAAAGTAATTAATAAAACAACTAAAGATATAAAAGATGTTAGTTATAAATTACTATCTCATAAAGGAACAATTAAATTAGTTTCTAATCATGATTTTATAGTTCCTAAACAAGGTTTGGCGGAAGGAACTTTATTCATAGAGATTAATTCATCAGCTTTAGAAAAAGATAAAATTAAATTAGAAATTGGTGTATATAGCGGTGATAAATTGATTGAAACAACAATAACTAACTTTTTAGGACCAAGAAGTTACAAATAACTAAGTTTATGAAAATTAATTGGGGTACAGGAATTGTTATTGCTATTGTTGCATTTATGGGTTTTATCTTATATTTTGTAATAACTATGAGTACAGATAAAAATTATAGTTATGATTTGGTAACCGAAAAATATTATCAACAAGAATTAGGTTTTCAAGACGAAATTAATGCAGAAAAAAATGCATTAGAATTAAAAGAAAAAATAACTATTCAAAGAATAGAAGGAGGTTTAAAAGTAGAATTCCCTAGTGAGTTTTCACCAAAAGAAATTAAAGGAAAAGTGTTCCTATATAGACCATCTAATAAACAATTAGATTTTGAAATACCTATTTCAATCTCTAATA
>JANQTQ010000144.1 GCA_030731625.1 Polaribacter sp.
TTTTTACAGAAACAAATGCTGTTTCTATAAAAATACAATCGATACATTTTTTGAGAATTCTTCTTGTTTTAGGATTCTAAAAACAAGATTTTTAGCAATTTTCTCTTTTCAAATTTCAGAAAGATTATTGATTAAAAAAAATAAATCGCTTTCCATTTTCGCATAGTGGTAAATGGGTATATAGATACCTGAAAACCATTAGTCGAAAATGGAATGTTAAACTGTAATTTTTTTTTTAAATTTGTTATTACTATGGAAGAAAATTACAGACTGTTTTGGGAAGATGATTACCAAAAAATATTGCAATTAATTGCTAAAAAAAGAATAGAAAAAAAACTTACACAATGGGATGTTTCTAAAAGACTAGGTTTAAGCGAAAGTGGTTATTTTAAAATAGAAAAAGGAACATCAAGGCTAGATATGATTCGATTTCTTACTTTAATAAATATTTTAGAAACTAGTCCAATAGATTTTTTTCAAGAGTTAGAAAAAACAACTCCTTTAAAAAAGATAAGGTGAGCTTATTTTTAATTTCTTTTTTACTGTTTTTAGCTTTTTCTATAAAAAAATTAGGCAACTAGTTTTGTTGTTTTAAGAGGCTATCTTATATTTTCTTAGTATTTTTTTGGGGATGCTTTTCATAAACTTCTTTTATAAAATAGGAATTATAAAAGTGTAGATGAAAAAACATTATTTAATTTCTAACGAACTCCAAATTAAGTTTATCAAATTTCTACCTAAAGAATTTTCTGAATCGTCCATTTCCATAGACATAAATAATAAACCCGCATCTTTTTCACCAACCGATGCTATTTCATAAATATTTATTTCATCATTATAGGTTAACACAGCCTTAATTACTTTAATTTTTAGACCAGAAGCTAACGTTTTTTCATAATCTTTTCTAACCATACTGTACCCATAACTCACACTTTCTTTTGTAACTTCATTAATCATTAATTCGTTTAAAAGCGTTGGATTAAAAGTTGTATATTTTTGAATAATAAAACCAGAACCTTCTGCGGTCATCAACATTAATTGTTCAATTCCTTCATCAATATTAGATTTAGCTACTTTGTATTCTTTGGGAAATTTAAAATTAAAAGCATCGTCTTTATACAATAAGGTATCTTTCTGTTTAACGCTTACTTTTAAGATCTCTTTACCAACTTTTACTTCATACTCTTTATCTAACTCAATTTCAATTACTTTACCGTTTATTTCTACCTGATAATCTCCTTGAGAAAACAGTAAACTAGTGCTCAATAAAAAAAGGATACTAAAAATATTTTTCATGTTATTGGTTTTTTTGTTAACTTTAATAGCAACTTAATTTTTTATATAAAATTTACATCTATGAAAACAAAACTAAGGTTTTTTTAGATAAACCTAGCCACTAAACGAAACTCAATTTAGAAAACGTTTTATTTAAGATTGAAACATCATCTACTTGTAACCATTTGTCTAAAATTGTTGCATAAATTTCTCTAAAATCAATTTCATATTTTAGATTTCCATTTTTATCTAAATCGCCCAAATTAGGCAAGTTGTTATACAAACCTTGTTTCTTTAAATTTTTGCCAATTACAAACACATTATTTGCCGCACCGTGATCTGTTCCTTTAGATTCATTTTGTTGTACGCGTCTTCCAAACTCAGAAAAAGTAAGAATCATAACATCATCAAAAGCATTGTTTTTTTCTAAATCATTTACAAAAACCTCCATACTTTCTGCATACAATTTTAACAATCTTTCTTGTGTATTTGCCTGATTTGCGTGTGTGTCAAATCCGCTTAAACCGGCATAATATACTTGAGTTTCTAAACCAGAATTTAAAAACTGAGCAATTGTTTTTAACTGTTTACCAAAGAGATTTTTTGGATATGCGGTAGAAGTAGTATTTGTTTTCGTTTTCTCAAAAATATATTTAGCAGATGATTTTGCGTCAATCATTGTGTTGTATAAATACCCCAAATTATGTTCGTTTAAATGAGGATCTGCATAACTTTTTACCACATTATTAAAAAAAGGTTCGCGCATCAATTTATAAAACATCGTAGGATCTGTAATTGCCAAACCGTTTTGTGATTTTCCTTTTAACATTAACGACAAACTTTCGTCTACCTCAATAGCTTTAAAAGGATCTGATTTTGTATAATCTAAGTATCTACCAATCCATCCATTTTGTAAATATTCGTTGCTATCACTCGCTGATTGCCAAATATCTGTAGACCTAAAATGAGATAAATTAGGATTCGGATAACCAACATTATTAATGATGCTTACAAAACCTTTATCGTACAAATTTTGTAAAGGTTGCAAACTTTTATGCAAGCCTACTTCATCAGAAATTTTAAGGATTTCGTTTTTATTTAAAGCAATCGTATTTCTTTGCTGATAATAGATATCATTTGTAAAAGGTACAACTGTATTTAAACCATCATTACCGCCTTTTAACTGAATGATTACTACTTTTTTATTGCTAAAATTTTTCGTTAGATGGTTCTCAAATGCTTTTAAAAATTGCGGAACAAAAAACATGCCCGATGCAAATGTGGTTTGTTTTATAAAGTCTCTACGTTTCATGTTTTTTGATTTTTCATCTCGAGTGCAGTCCAGAGATTAGCAAAGTTGATATTCTGGCAAACTCATTAATTGTACACAAAAATCTTGCTTTGGCATTTGCATATTATTCAGTAACATTTTTTCTGTTCCAGCATTTATTTTTGAAGAAATTACTTGTTGTATTAATTTAGTGTGCGAACTATTTTTATAGTTTTCAGTAAACATTTTCCAATCTGTTTTGGTTTGTATAAATGCTTTTCTACGTAATTTTTTTTCATCAAAATTAGTATCTGTAGATTCTTCATCACCTTTATCAGAATAGGTAATTTCTGCATTGTTTAGTAAAACCGATGGCAAACGCAAACGGGTTACAATGGTATTACTATCAATCCAATTTCTACCAGTTTTCCATCCAGAAACATTTGGCGGACTCATTAAAACTTGTCCTAATAATTTTTGAATCAGTAAAATTTGTTTTTCTTTTTCGAAGGTAAAAGGTACAATGGTATTGATACCAACAATAAATTCAATTGGTGATTTTATTTTATTTCCAATATTTTCATCCGCATAAAACCAATCAGAAAGCAATACAAAACGCATTAAGTTTTCAATATTATAATCCTTGTAAAAAACGGCAGTCATTTCTTCAACATGACCTTTATTAAGGTTTTCATTTACAAAATAGCTATACATTTTTTCTGATATAAATTTTGCACATTGCTCTTTTTCGAGAATAATATCAATAATATCATCACCATTAAAATTACCAGTTTTCCCTAAAAAAACTTTCTCATCGTCATCATGATATTTTTTTCTTAAGATAACTTCTCCGTTAAATTTATGAACATATCCTGTAAAAGCTCTTGCAGATTCTTTAATATCGGTTTGCGTGTAATTATCTTGACCAAGCGTAAAAAGCTCCATTAATTCACGAGCAAAATTTTCATTCGGACTTTTTTTCTTGTTCTGTTTGTTATTTAGATAATTTAACATTGCTGCTTGTTTGGCAATGTTTTTAGTAAAATCTCCAAAGTTTCCTAAAGCATTTTTTCGCAAAACATGATGATAATCCTGAATATAAAAGATGTTTTTATTTTCACAAACAAAATGATTAGCCCAAAATAGGGTCATTTTTTCACGCAAAATTTCAGTAGGATTCATCAATCTTTGAACCCAAGCAATAGAAAATTCATCTATTTTTTTTCTACTAATTCTTTGAAGCTCTCTCCTTTTATCTGTGTCTTTATAATCTGCTTCGGTTGCATCATTTAATAAAGAAGTATCAACCGCCAAAAGAGTTGTGTTTTTAGAACCAGCAAACAATTCATTTATTACATATTTTTTGCTTTTTTTTGATAAGCGCTCCAATTCTTTTGGTGTAATTCCAAAACCAATTCTATTATATAAATGTTGTATGTATGTTGATTTCATGTGCTTTAGACTAAATAAATTAAATATAGTTTAAATTTTATAA
>JANQTQ010000145.1 GCA_030731625.1 Polaribacter sp.
CTGCAGATATTGACTTTACCTTAGATGATTTTCAAAGAGTTTCTGATAGAACACCATTAATTGCTGATTTAAAACCATCAGGGAAATACTTAATGGAAGATGTTCATGGAGTTGGAGGTACGCCTGCAATTATGAAATATTTATTAGATAATGGATATTTACATGGAGATTGTATGACCGTTACTGGTAAAACATTGGCAGAGAATTTAGCGGATGTAAAAGCGATGGAATTCGATGATCAAGATGTAATTTATCCAAAAGATAAAGCATTAAAATCTTCTGGAAACTTGCAAATTTTATACGGAAATCTTGCGGAAGAAGGTGCTGTAGCAAAAATTTCTGGTAATGAAGGTTTGTTATTTGAGGGAAAAGCGGTGGTGTATGATGGTGAACAAGCTGCAAATACCGGAATTATAAATGGTGAAGTAGAAAGAGGAGATGTAGTCGTCATTCGCTATGTTGGACCTAAAGGAGGACCAGGGATGCCAGAAATGTTAAAACCAACTTCTTTAATTATGGGAGCAGGTTTAGGTAAATCGGTTGCATTAATTACTGATGGTCGTTTTTCTGGAGGAACGCATGGTTTTGTGGTTGGACATATTACCCCAGAAGCACAATCTGGAGGAACAATTGGTTTGTTAAAAACTGGAGATAAAATTAGAATTAGTGCAGAAGATAACTCTATAAATGTTTTAATTTCTGATGAAGAAATTGCAGAAAGAAGAGCAAATTGGGTAGCGCCAGCATTAAAGCATTCTAAAGGAATATTATATAAATACGCAAAAACTGTAGCATCAGCATCTAAAGGATGTGTTACAGATTTATAATTTTTTAAAAAAAGAAGATAGAAAAAAGAGACAAGAACAAAGACTAAAAAAGTAAGAAAAAGAGATAAGATTGGTCTTTTTTCGCACTTCTATTTTCTTTTCTCTTTCATCAAACAAATAAAAAAATATGGAAACACAAACCATACAAAACGAAAAACCAGCTACTAAAACTACAGAAAGGATTTCTGGTAGTGAAGCCATTGTTAGATGTTTAATTGAAGAAGGTGTAAAAATAATTTACGGTTATCCTGGTGGAGCAATTATGCCAGTTTATGACGAATTATATAAATATCAAGATCAAATTCATCATGTATTAACGCGTCACGAACAAGGTGCAACACATTCTGCACAAGGTTTTGCAAGAATTTCTGGAAAAGTTGGGGTAGCAATTGCTACTTCTGGTCCAGGAGCAACAAACTTAATTACAGGTATTGCAGATGCACAAATAGACTCAACACCAATGGTTTGTATTACAGGTCAAGTTCCTTCTCATTTATTGGGGAGTGATGCTTTTCAAGAAACAGATATTGTTGGTATTTCTACACCAGTTACAAAATGGAACTGTCAAGTAACTAAAGCTTCTCAAATTCCTGCTGCAATTGCAAAAGCATTTTACATTGCTAAAAGCGGAAGACCTGGACCTGTTTTGGTTGATATCACTAAAGACGCCCAATTTGAAGAGTTTGATTTTTCGTATGAAAAATGTACAAAAGTAAGAAGCTATTTTCCTGTGCCAAAAACAGAAATTTCTACTGTTGAAGCAGCAGCAAAATTAATTAATGCGGCAAAAAAACCATTTATTGTTTGGGGTCAAGGAGTAATTTTAAGTGAAGCTGAACAAGGATTAAAAGCAGTTATAGAAAAAGCAGGAATCCCTGCAGCTTGGACAATTTTAGGAGCTTCTGCAATTCCTACTAAACATCCTTTAAATGTTGGTATGGTTGGAATGCATGGTAATTATGCACCAAATATGTTAACCAACGAATGCGATGTTTTAATTGCGATTGGAATGCGTTTTGACGATCGAGTTACGGGTAGTTTAAACACCTATGCAAAACAAGCAAAAGTAATTCACTTTGAAATAGATCCTGCAGAAGTAGATAAAAACGTAAAAACGGATGTTGCTGTTTTAGGTGATGCAAAAGCAAGTTTAGAATTGTTATTGCCATTATTAAATGAAAATTCTCATCCAGATTGGCATCAGCAATTTAAAGATTTATATGCTTTTGAATACGAAAAAGTAATCAAAAATGATATTCATCCAACCAAGGAAGGGTTAACGATGGGTGAAGTTATACATCAGATAAATATTCAAAGTAAAGGAAACGCTGCGATTGTTACTGATGTTGGTCAACATCAAATGATTGCTTGTAGATATGCAGAATTTAATCAAACAAAAAGTAATATTACTTCTGGTGGATTAGGTACAATGGGATTTGGTTTGCCAGCTGCAATTGGAGCAAAAATGGCAGATCCAGAGCGTGAAGTTGTTTCTATTTCTGGTGATGGAGGTTATCAAATGACCATTCAGGAATTAGGTACTATTTTTCAGCAAAAGGCAGCAGTAAAAATTGTGGTTTTAAATAACGGATTTTTAGGAATGGTGCGTCAATGGCAACAGTTATTTTTTGATAAGCGTTATGCATCAACAGAAATGACAAATCCTAATTTTGTGGCAATTGCAGAAGGATATTATATCAAAGCCAAAAAAGTTACAAAACGTGAAGAATTAGCAGATGCTGTTGCAGAAATGATGGCTAGTAAAGAAGCTTATTTCTTAGAGGTTTGTGTAGAGCAAGAGGATAATGTATTTCCTATGATTCCTTCAGGAGCAAGTGTTTCTGATGTAAGATTGGAGTAAAAAGAAAATAAAGAACAAAGAGTAAAGTAAAAAGTAAGCAACTTTAAGCTTTAAACTTTAAACCTTGAACTTAATAATATGAGTACAGAAAAGCAATTATATACAGTATCAATTTATACTGAAAACAATATTGGTTTGTTGAATAGAATTTCAGCAATTTTCCAAAGAAGACATATAAATATAGAAAGTTTAAACACGTCTCCATCAGAAATAGAAGGGGTATCTAAGTTTACTATTGTTGTTTTTATGACAGAAGTAAATATTAAGAAAATTATTGGTCAGATAGAAAAACAAGTAGAGGTTATTAAGGCGTATTATCATAATGATGAGGAAACAATTTATCAGATTTCTGGCTTGTTTAAAATTAAATCTGAGTTATTGTTTGAAGAGCCTCAAATTCAGAATATTATAAAAAACAGTAATGCTAGAATCGTAACTGTTAATAAAGAGTTTTTTGTGCTAGAAAAGTCAGGGAAAAAAGACGATATCGTAAAATTACACAAAGAATTAAGTGTTTTTGGTATCATGCAATTTACCCGTTCTGGAAGAATTGCAGTTACAAAAGACGAAATGAAAATATCAACATTATTAGAATCATACAACAACTAAATACATAAAAATGTCAAATTATTTTAACACATTAACTTTAAGAGAAAAATTAGAACAATTAGGAAAATGTAGATTTATGGACGCTTCAGAATTTGAAGACGGCGTAACTGCATTAGTGGGAAAGAAAATTGTAATTGTGGGTTGTGGAGCTCAAGGTTTAAATCAAGGTTTAAACATGAGAGATTCTGGTTTAGACATTTCTTATACATTAAGACAAGCAGCAATAGATCAAAAGAGACAATCTTATATCAATGCAAGTTCTAATAATTTTAAAGTAGGTTCGTACGAAGAAATGTTACCTACAGCAGATTTAGTAATTAATCTAACACCAGATAAACAACATACAAATGTGGTAACTGCAGTAATGCCTTTAATGAAAAAAGGAGCAACATTATCGTATTCTCATGGTTTTAATATTGTTGAAGAAGGTATGAAAATTCGTGAAGATTTAACCGTAATTATGGTTGCGCCAAAATCTCCAGGATCGGAAGTTCGTGAAGAATATAAAAGAGGATTTGGTGTACCAACTTTAACAGCAGTTCACCCAGAAAATGATCCAGAAGGAAAAGGATGGGCACAAGCTAAAGCATACGCAGTTGCAACCGGAGGTAATAGAGCAGGAGTTTTAGAATCTTCTTTTGTTGCTGAGGTAAAATCTGATTTAATGGGAGAACAAACTATTTTATGTGGTTTGTTACAAACAGGTGCAATTTTATCGTTTGATAAAA
>JANQTQ010000146.1 GCA_030731625.1 Polaribacter sp.
ACACAACACAATTAGCTCTTTTTTGCTAATAACTTACATCGAACTCAGGTTTATAGAAAAATTAAATACGTTAATTGGCGAAGAAGAAACCAAAACGTTTTATACCAATTGGCGGAAGAATTTTTTTAAAAAGCAAGATCTCGATTCCATTAAAAAATGGGGATACAATAGTGTAAGATTAGCAATGCATTACAATCTTTTTACACTTCCTATAGAAGACGAACCTATACAAGGAGAAAATACGTGGTTAACTACTGGTTTTGAAATGGTTGATGAGTTGTTAACTTGGTGCGAACAAAATCAAATATATTTAATTTTAGATCTGCACGTTGCTCCTGGAGGTCAGGGAAAAGATGCCGCAATTTCCGATTATGACGAAACGAAACCTTCTTTATGGGAAAGTGAATTTAACAAAAGTAAAACAGTTGCTTTATGGGCTAAGTTGGCCGCTAGGTATAAAGACAAAGAATGGATAGGAGGTTACGATTTATTAAATGAAGTAAATTGGCAGTTAGAAGATAGAGTATTACGCGATTTGTATGTAAGAATTACCAACGAAATTAGAAAAGTAGATACAAATCATATTCTTTTTATTGAAGGAAACTGGTTTGCAAATGATTTTTCTGGCTTAACGCCTCCATGGGATTCTAATATGGTGTATAGTTTTCATAAATATTGGACTTATAATAATACAGCATCCATACAATGGGTTTTAGATATTAGAAACCAACACAACGTGCCACTTTGGATGGGAGAATCTGGTGAAAATTCGAATGTTTGGTATACAGAAGCTATCAAATTATTTGAAGATAATAATATTGGTTGGTCTTGGTGGCCTTGGAAAAGAATTGCAACTACTGTTAGTCCTTTTTCTATTAATTCAAATCCAAAATACGAAGCAATTATCAATTATTGGAAAGGTGAAGGTGTAAAACCTTCTGTGCAAGATGCTATAGACGGATTGAAACAATTAACTGACGATTTATTAGTAGACAATAATGAATACTATAAGGATGTGGTTGATGCATGTATTAGACAACCACAAGATGAAACTCATATTCCGTATAAAAATCATACAATTCCTGGATTAATACATTTATCTGATTATGATTTAGGCACAAACGGAGTTGCCTATAATGATATTGATTATGGAAATTATAGTTTGTCTACTGGTAGCTATCAACCTTGGAATTCGGGTTGGAATTATAGAAACGATGGCGTAGATATACAAACCAATACTGATGCTACAAATAGTAATGGGTTTCATGTCGGATTTACACAAAATAAAGAATGGTTAAAGTTTACGGTTCATATTCAAGAAGCAGGTTTTTATGATCTTAAATTTAGATATGCAACACAGCTAACAGGAGGAAAAGTAAAGTTCTTTTTAAATGATGCTGATATCGCTGGAAATATTAGTTTAGGAAATACCGGTGGCTGGAATAGTTTTGTTTTTCATAATGCAAATAATAAATATCTTCCTGCAGGCAAACATGTGTTAAAAGTATTGGTAAATGCAACAGCATCTTTTAATATGAGTAGTATAGAATTTCTAAAATCTACAGATGCATTGCCCGCATTTGAAGTATTGAGTGCTGCTACCAATGAAGATGAAAAATCAATAAAAATTGTTTTAAATCATCCAATGAATCAAATATCTGTAACAAATAATTTGTTTGAAGTAAAAGTAGATAATAAAGTAAGAGCTATAGAATCTGTAACATTAGATCCTACTAACGATAGAGTAATTAGTGTAAAATTAGTAGATTATTTATTCTATCAAAATGTAATTAAAGTAAGTTATAGTGGCTCAATACTAACATCAAAATATAATTCTACATTAAATAAGTTTAATGATCTTGTAGTTGACAATACATTGATTTCAAGGTTTCTAGTACCTGGTAAGATACAGGCCGAAGATTTTAACAAACAGTTTGGTTTGCAAACCGAAAGCACAACAGATGTTGGGTTAGGGCAGAATATAGGTTATACGGATGAAGGTGATTACGCAGAATATTTAATTTATATTTCTGATAGCGGGAATTATAATTTAGATGTAAGAACAACAGCAGAATCTAACGCTGGAAAAATAGAATTTGAACTCATAAATAATGACGTTAGGCAAAGTGTATCAGAAATAAATTTACCTGTAACAGGAGGTTGGCAAAAATGGCAAACTTCTACAAGTGCAGTAGTTTTAAATGCAGGTGTTTACACTTTAAAAATGAAAGTTTTAAAAGCCGGATTTAATATGAATTGGTTCGAATTTAAATTTGTAAGCACTTTAACTATAGATAACGAAATAATAAATTCAGTTACTATTTTACCAAATCCCGTTTCAGAAAATTTTGAGATTAGATTAAATAATCAACAAACTATTAAAAGCTTAAAAATTATGGATGTGAATGGGCGTTTGGTAAATAATACAATACCTAATATTCAAAATAATGTTTATAATTTATCAGCCTTAAAAGCTGGAATTTATTTTTTATTGATAGAAACAAATACCGGTAATTTTCAAAAGAAAATCATAAAAAAATAACCTATTTACGGCTAACAAAACACTTAATTATGAAAAAAATAAATGATTACTATTTGCTCAGCTTTATATTGATTGGCGCTCTTTTATTAGCATGTAAACCATCCGAGAAAAAAGTCTTAATTGCTGAAAATAAAGGAAATATTTGGAAAGTAGATTTCTTAGATGACTTTACTACTTTTAATGATGATAATTGGCAAGACCAACGTATTTGGGTAAATAACGAAACGCATTGTTATGTGCCTGATGGTGAATACGGAACAAGAGAAGTTAGTACCGGAACCTTAAAACTAAAAGTTATCAATACAGGCAAGAAAAGTCCTTGCGATAATTTTGATAAACATGGCAATCAACATCCAGAAACACAATATGTTGCGGGTAGAATTGTATCAAAAAATAAAAAAGAATTTGTAAAAGGGAAATGGACTGCCAGCTTAAAGTTGGGTAGTAATGGAGCGCCTAGTATGTTTCCTGCTTGGTGGATTTTGGGTGCTCAAAACAACGAATCGCCTGTTCAAGAAGATGATGAGAATATTTGCTGGCCATTAACGGGTTCTGGTGAGATTGATATTTTTGAACATCATGGAGATCATCAAAAAAATCATTTTACTGCAGGTGCTATTAGAAGCTTAGGAGAATGTGATAAAGGAGATTGGATGAGCATTCGTAAAGGGTTTGACGTTACTTTAAATGAATATCATGAATATTCAGTAGAATGGGAAGCTAGCGATTTAGTATATAGAGTTGATGGAAAAGAGATTTACAGAAATATTGGTGAAGGCGATAAATATCCAGAAAAAATGTTTGCTATTTTAAATTTTGCCAAAATTACTGACGCACCAATGAAAGGGGAATGGGTGATGGAAGTAGATTGGGTAAAACATGAATTTAGAAATTAATAGGATTTGCTGTTTCAGAAATATTTTAGGTAAAAAATCTAGTAAAACAGCATGCTTAAAAACGTTAAACTAATTAATTTTTTTCTTTTAATTGTATCTTGTGCTCTGGTTTGTAAATTAAAAATGCTACTAATATTGCGTATAAATTAATAGTTGGAAAAAGTGAAACACTTTTAGAAATAGCGCCGCGTGCAATGCAAACAATAATTTACTAAATTTACTTTTTTTAAAATCTAATATTAATTATGAATAATAAGGCATACACCATTTTTATAAGTTTTATAGTAGCACTTGGAGGGTTTCTTTTTGGTTTTGATGCAGGAATCATTTCTGGAGTGATGTCTTTTGCAGGGCCACAATTTAATTTAACGGAAATTCAATCTGGATGGGTAGTTAGTGCGCCGTCATTTGCGGCGATGTTTGCAATGTTGTTTTCAGGAAGAATAAGTGATAGTATTGGAAGAAAAAAAACACTCATTTTTGTTGCTTTTCTGTATGCAATTTCTGCTTTATTATCTGCAATTGCGCCTACTTATGAAATGCTTTATATTGCTAGAATGATTGGAGGCTTGGCTTTCGGAGCCGCCTTAGTATTAGCGCCAATGTATATTGCTGAAATTTCTACGGCAGAAAATAGAGGTAAATTAGTTTCATTACAACAACTAAATATCGTTTTTGGTTTTTTTGCAGCATTTTTAAGTAACTATTTTTTTAATAAATACAATACATCAGAAAGTATATTTTTAACAGATGAGAATGTTTGGAGATATATGTTAGGGGTTGAGTTGATACCCGCATTGTTTTACTTTGTTTTATTGTTCTTTGTGCCTAAAAGTCCGCGTTGGTTGTATTTAAAAGAAAAGTTTACAGAAGCAGCACAAGTCTTAAATCAAATTCATGGAGTAGAAAGAGGAGGTGTAGAAATTGCATCCATAGAAAAAAATATTCAAGCAGATCAAAACAAATCAAAATTAAAAATTAAAGATTTATTAAAACCATCCTTACGTTTTATTTTAGTTATTGGCTTAGTTGTGGGTGTTTTGCAGCAGATTACGGGTATTAATGCAGTGTATTTTTATGCCACTTCAATTTTTAAGCAAACGGGGATTGGTACTGATGCCGCTTTTTCATCGGGAGTTTTGTTGAGTACTATTTCTGTGATTTTTACTTTTGTTGCCATCTATTTAATTGATAGAATGGGTAGAAGGCCCTTGTTGTTAATTGGTACAGCAGGTATTTCCATAAGTTTATTACTATGTGCGTATAGCTTTAAGAATGCAACGTATCAATTATCCGCAGAAAAAATTAATCAATTTGAGTTTGCTGAATCTCAGAAATTAGTTCCGTTTGCAGATAAAATTTATGATAATGATATTGATTTTAAAAATGAACTAAAATTAGTTTTAGGAAATCAAGTATACAGTAAAAATGATGGCGAAATCTTAGAAGCGGCAACAACTATAAATGCAAATTTAGTTTTAATAGGTATTCTTGGTTTTATTGCCTGTTTTGCATTTTCTTTAGGTCCGGTAATGTGGGTTTTGTTATCAGAATTATATCCTATAAAATATAGAGGTATAGCGATTGGTGTTATTGCTTTTATCAATTCATTAATAAGTTCTATTGTTCAATTAATTTTTCCGTGGGAATTGTCTAATTTAGGAAACGCTTTAACGTTCTTTTTGTTTGGTGCAATAGCATTTATTGGCTTTTTTATTATGTTAAAAATATTGCCAGAAACCAAAGGAAAATCCTTAGAAGAATTAGAACATGAGTTGGTTAAAGATGAATGAAATATTGATTTCTACCAAAAAAAAAGCCAAATTAAAACGAAGATTAAAACTCTTTTGCACCAAATTCACTCTTTATAAATTTAGATTTATTTTTATTTGAATTAAAGTTATAGGTTAAATTTAAACTTACTATATCTACTTCCAGCACGTAATTTGTAGTAGTGTAAAAAGAGTCCGTTTTATACGTTGTAATGCGTTGTTCGTTGGTGTCTAATAATCCTAAATCTATATTTTGCCATTGTAAAGTAGCAGACAATCTATTGTCTAAAAATGTTTTTTGTAAGGTTAAATTTGGCGAATAAAATCTAGAATCTTCACCTTGTGCAGTGACCATTTCTGATAAATAATTTAAAGTAAATTGTAACGTAGCTGTTTTCCAAAATTTATAGGTTGAGTTTACATTTACAGAATATTGAGTGGCGCTGCTGTTTATTTTTTCAGCTAAATAGCTTCCGTCTATATCAAAATTGTAGATATTTAATCCTATAAAATTAGACTATTTTTCTGAAGTTTTTAACTGTGCACCCACTTCTAATCCTAAAGATTTTCCTGTGCCAACATTTGTATAAACTCTATCTAAAATAGTGTCATTATAAATTAAATTAACTCTGTTAACTAGGTTTTTTACATTTCTTAGATACGCTGTGGCATATATAGAATTTCCTTTTTCAAATTTCTTAGAAATTTCTATTTCTACTAGATCTACAAATTCTGGAAGTAAGTTTGCATCTCCTTGTTCGAAAGTTTCAGAATGCTCTCTTTCTCTAAACGGATTCATTTTAAAAGTGGTGGTTCTTTCTACTCTTCTGCTATATGCTGCTTTTACTTTGGTGTCGTTTTGTAAAGAATATTGGAATGTTGCTGATGGATATAATTGTAAATAATCATATTTTAAAACTTCTTTATTTGGCTCGTTTGCTGCTTGTAAAGCCAATTCTCTATCCATTTTTTCTAAACGAATTCCTGCTGCATATTCCCATTTTTCTTTTTTTCCCGATAGATTTACATAGCCAGAATGTAAGGTTCTTTTTAAATCTATTTCGCTTGTAAATTCTGGTACGGTTTCAAAAATTCCTGTGGTATTATTTCTTCTGGTGTAAAAGAAATCTCCTTGGTGATTTAAAAAACGATATTGATAACCGGTTTCTAATTTCCCAAAAGAGAAATCGGCAAATTCATAATCTAATTGAAATAGAGTTCCGTATAACGGATTGTCGTTGGTATTGTACTCGTCTTGAATAATTTGACTTGTATCTGGATATCCTAAATTTCTGTTTGTAGTTGGGCCGCCAAGCAATGTATATTCGTATAAAAATGTAGTAGATAATTTTGATTTATCGGCAAATTTATGAGCATAATCAAAGCTTCCTAAGGCAAAGTCACTGGTTCTAATACGTAAATTTTCGTTGTAATATTGAAACGTATAGAGTCTGTTATTGCTATTTGCAGGTTGCACAGCGTTATTGTCGTAATATAAAATATCAGCGCGTCTGTCTTTGCTTCTTTTACCAGCAAAAAATCCTACAGAAAAATCATTATTTTCATCCGGAGTAAAATCAACAGTAAAACGGCCACTTAGATTTTCTTCATCAAAAGAACGTTCTCCATCAGAATTAAAGGTTGTTTTTACATCATTTATAATTGTAAAAACTTCTCCTTCTCTTCTTCCTGATATATCATTTCTTTGATAATTTGCGCCAAAAGATAAATTCCATTTATTTTTTCTATAGTTATACGTTGCATCTATTCCGTAGCGTTTTGTGCTTTCAGAATTGTCGTAATCTTCAATTGATGGAAATCCTGCTCTTACATTAACTTGAGCAAAAGAGCCGTCGGCAGCCCCTTTTTTAGTAAAAATATTTAAAATCCCTGCTTTTCCTTCTGGATCATATTTTGAAGAAGGCGCAGTAATTACTTCTACTTTTTCTATGGAGTTTGCGGGCAACTGACTTAAAATTGTGGAAGCATTTCCTTGCACTGGTTTACCGTTTAGTAAAACTACAAATCCTGTAGAGCCTCTTAAAGTAATTTCTCCGGTTCCGTTTACAGATACAGATGGTAGATTTTTAATAACATCTGTAGCAGAGCCGCCAATGCTATTTTTAAATTTACTTGTATCAAAAACTTGCTTATCAATTTTACTAACAACAGCAGCTTTTTCTGATGTAATAACAACTTCGTTTAATGATGTTCCAATAGATAATTTTAAAATTCCGAGGTCTTTTTTAGCATCCGTAAAAACAATATTTTCTATTTTTTTTGCTTGATAACCAATAAATGATATTTCTAACAAATAGGTTCCTTTTTTAACTTTATCAAAAGTAAAAACACCATTTTCATTGGTTACCACTCCTGTAATTAGGTTTTTAGGAGCTTGACTATAAAGCGCTATTGTTGCGTATTCTAAAGGAGAATTATCGTCAGCGTCTATAATTTTACCAGTTATTTGTGCTGATGTAAATTGCGCTGAGGCAATTAATAAAATGAAAGTCAACCAGTTTTTAAGTAAAGTATTCATAAGAAAATTTGAAAAATAATTTTTATTTTGATGATAACATTTTAGTAGTGGCAACAGTTCTAAAACCCATATGATCTGAGCCAGAATCTACAGCAACGCCCATTTTTGCAGAAATTCTAAAACTTGCACAATAGGATTCGTGACATAAAAAAGAACCGCCTTTCATAACATGTTCTATTTGATACGGATTACTTGGGCTATAAGACTTTTCTGCGCCTTTAGGGTTTAATAGAGGTTTAGAAATATCTATTTCATTGTAGTAATTAACGTTAAATAAATCAGCTGTAATTTCCCAAACATTTCCTGTCATATCATACAATCCAATGCTATTTGCAGGATAAGATTTTACAGGCGAAATAAATTCAAATCCGTCTTTAGATTCGTTTTTTGTAGGAAAAACACCTTGCCAAGTATTCGCGTTCGTATTTAAAATGGTGGCGTCATTTCCCCATGTAAAAATAGTGTTAGAATTTGTTCCTTGTGCTGCAGATTCCCATTCAGATTCTGCAGGTAAACGTCTGTTAGCCCATTTGCAATATGCTAAAGCATCTTCTAAGGCAATATGCACAACTGGGTAGTTTTCTTTGCCTTTTATTGTAGAATCTGGTCCTTCTGGATGTTTCCAATTGGCACCAATTTTCCATGTCCACCATTGTCCATAGTTATTCATATTGGCAATAGCATTCACGTTTTTGTTAAAGATTAAACTTCCAGGTTGTAAAATAGAATCATGAGGCTTTGGTGTGTTTTCGGGAAGCATTTTTTTCATTTCTTCCCAATCTATTTTTCTTTCTGCAATGGTTACGTATTTGGTGGCATCAACAAAAGCAGCATATTGTTTATTGGTCACTTCTGTGGCATCCATATAAAAACCATCAACAGTTACTAAATGAGCAGGTTTTTCTCTTGGCATCGCATATTTATCCGTTTCTTTTGCACCTTGTAAAAATGTTTTAGATTCTACCCAAACCATTCCGGCCGGAGTTTTTATTTCTAGGTTGTTTATAGTTTTTGTTTCTACTGTCTTTAATTTTTTACAGCTAGAAAACGATAAGAAAGCAAAAAAAGCTAACCACAAATAATTAAAAAAAGTACGTTTATTTTTATGAAACATGTTTTGTTTTTTACAATAGTAATAAATAGGATACTAAAAACCATCAGGTATCATCTTGTGTTTTTTATATACTAAAAAGTATCTACAAGTATGTTACATTCTTGAATCGTTTAAAAAACAAAAGTACTATAAATATTTTAAAAACATACTAGTACCTACTAGTTGTATATTAAGTTAAAATACTATATATTTGTTTTATGAAAATAGTTTTATTTCAAAAAGATTCTAAAGCACCTAAGTATAAGCAAATAGTAAACGCTGTTGAAAGTGCTATTATGGATGGTTTGCTAAAAAAAGATGACAAACTACCTTCCTTAAATGTTATTAAAAATGATAATTCTCTTTCTAGAGATACTGTTTTAACCGCGTTTAATGAGCTTAAAAATCGAGGAATTATACATTCTGTGGTTGGGAAAGGATATTATGTTTCTACAGAAAACATCGTGGTTCAGCAAAAAATATTTGTATTGTTTGATGAATTAAACTCTTTTAAAGAGGATTTATATAATGCATTTCTGCAAAATTTAGGCGATCATATCCAGGTTGATATTTTTTTTCATCATTTTAATACTGATATTTTTGAAAAACTGATCAACGATAATATTGGCAATTATAGCTCTTATGTAATTATGCCTGCTAATTTACTAGGAACAGAAAAAACCATTAAAAATCTACCAAAAGATAAAGTATATATTTTAGATCAAATTCATCCTGGTTTAGAAGAGTATCCTGCAATTTATCAGAATTTTGAGAAAGATCTTTTTAACGGACTTTCTTCTGGCATTAAAAGTATTTTAAAATATCAAAAATTAGTTTTATTATTTTCTGATGAAAAGCAGCCACTAGGAATTTTAAAAGGGTTTAAAATGTTCTGTAAAAAATATAAAATTGAGCACGAGGTTGTTGCATCCATAAAAGATAGAGTTCCAAAAATTGGAGAATTGTACGTGGTTTTAGATGATCAAAACTTAATAAGAATCATCAAAAAAATAAAAGAAAATAAATTTGTTTTGGCAAAAGATATTGGCATCATTTCTTTTAACGACACTATTTTAAAAGAGGTTGTAGAAGACGGAATTACAACAATTTCAACCGATTTTAATGTAATGGGAGAAAGGTTGGCGCAAATGATTTTAAACAACGAACAAATTAGAATAGAAAATACGAGTAGTTTAATTTTAAGAAAATCGATTTAAAAATGTATAAAGTAGAAGAAGTAATAGAAAATACGAGTAGTTTTTTAGAACTAAAAAATAACAATAATACAGCAAATGCAAGGATTTCTTTAAATGAAGGCGGAAGGCTTCAAGAATTAAAATTTAAAGATGTTTTCTTAATTAAAGATCAACCAAATTTTGATTATAAAGTTTCGTATGCTTCTTCAATATTGTTTCCATTTGCAAGTAGAATTCAAGAAGGTAAATATGTGTTTGAAGAGAAAGAATACCAGTTTTATTTAAATGAAACAGGTAAAAACGCATTGCATGGTTTGGTATATAACCAAAAATTTGAACTCATAAGCAAAGAAGAAAACACTAATTTTTGTGCTGTTACCATCGCTTATAAAGAAACAAAAGTAATTGACGGTTTTCCGTACACTTATGAGATGTATGCAACCTATACACTTTTTGAAAACGACATAAGTTTATCTATAAAAATAAAAAATACAGATGCTAAAACCTTTCCTTTTACATTAGGTTGGCATCCTTATTTTTTAAGTGATGATATCAGCAAAAGTGCTTTAAGTTTTAAAAGTGATCAAAAAATTGAATTCGATGAGAGCTTAATCACCAAAAAAGTAATTGATCATAAAACAGAAGAAGAATTTAAAATTGAAGACAAACAATTAGATGACTGTTTTATTTTAAATTCTGATATCGTCGGATTTAAAACACCTTCGTATCAAATAGAAATTACTACAGATCAAATAGAAAACTATTTACAATTATACACTCCTAAAGGTTTTTCTATAATTGCGATTGAACCAATGACAGGTGTTTCTAATAGTTTTAATAATAAAATTGGGTTGCAAGTTTTAAATCCAAATGAAAGCTATTCTGTAACATGGAATGTAAAATTCAATAATAATTAAATCTAAAATAATGAGCGTACAACTAATAAATGATGTAAAATCAGAGTTTTTAAAAACTTTTAATATAGAACCGATTCTTGTTTTTTCTCCAGGAAGAATAAATATTATTGGCGAACATACAGATTATAACGGAGGTTTTGTTTTTCCGGCGGCTGTAGATAAAGGGATTGCTGCTGCAATTCAAAAAAGCGATTCTGGTTCTTGTACAGCAATTGCGTTAGATTTAGAAAGCACTATTGAGTTTGAATTAGATACCTTAAAACCATCTAAAGAAGGTAGTTGGGAAAACTATGTTTTTGGTGTAGTTGCAGAAATACAAAATAGAAATAAAGTTGTTGGCGATTTTAATATTATTTTTAAAGGCAATATTCCTGCAGGAGCAGGGATGTCATCATCAGCCGCTTTAGAAAACAGTGTGGTTTTTGGTTTAAATGAATTGTTTGATTTAGGCCTAACAAAAACAGAAATGATTTTAATTTCACAAAAAGCAGAGCATAATTATGTGGGTGTAAATTGTGGAATAATGGATCAATACGCAAGTATGTTTGGTATTAAAAACAATGCATTATTGTTAGATTGTAGAACAATAGAATCTAAAGCTTATGAAATAGATTTTAAAGAGCATCAATTAATGTTGATAAACACTAACGTAAAACACAGTTTGTCAGATAGTGCTTATAATGATAGACGTTCTGCTTGTGAAAGCGTTGCAAAAATCTTAAATATTGAAACTTTAAGAGAAGCATCCGAAGAGGATTTAGAAGAAATTATAGACAAAGTTACGCCAGGAAATTATCAAAAAGCCTTGTATGTAATTCAAGAAATAGAAAGAACACAAAAAGCTGCCATCGCCATTGAAGAAAATGATTTGGTAACTTTAGGTGCTTTAATTTATGCATCTCATTATGGTTTGCAAAATCAATATAAAGTAAGTTGTGTAGAATTAGATTTCTTGGTAGAACAAGCTAAGAAAAATAAACACGTTTTAGGAGCAAGAATGATGGGTGGTGGTTTTGGTGGTTGCACAATTAATTTAGTGGCAAAAACCGAAGCAAAAGCATTTGCAGAATCTGCAGCGAAAGCCTATAAAAATAAGTTTAACAATGAATGTTCTGTCTATTTTATTGAACTTTCTGATGGAACACATTTGGTACAATAATCAACAAAAAATATATAAAATGGAAAACACGAATTTACAAGATTACTCACATAAAAGACTTAATATTTTAACGGGTGAGTGGGTTTTGGTTTCGCCACACAGAGCAAAACGTCCTTGGCAAGGTCAAAATGAAGAAATATCCACAGATTAATGGCGAAGTAAATCCTGATTATAAAGACGTTTTTGTTTTTACAAATGATTTTGCAGCACTTCAAAATGATTCACCTTCTTTTGCGGTAAATGATGGTTTGTTTAAAGCACAAAGCGAAACAGGTATCTGTAAAGTTATTTGTTTTAGTCCAGATCATTCTAAAAGTTTGGCGCAGATGGAAGTTGAAGATATTAAAAAAGTGGTGAATGCTTGGCAAAAAGAATACACAGAATTAGGTGCAATAGAGAGCATTAATTATGTGCAAATTTTTGAAAATAAAGGGCTGTAATGGGCTGTAGCAATCCACATCCTCATGGGCAAATATGGAGTCAGTCTACACTGCCAAATGAAGTTTATAAAAAGGATCAGCAGCAAAGAGCGTATTTTGATAAAAATAAAACGAGTCTTTTAGGTGATTATTTACAGCAAGAATTGGCAGCAAAAGAAAGAATTATTTTTGAGAATGATGATTTTGTTGTGTTCATTCCTTTTTGGGCAGTTTGGCCTTTTGAATCGATGATTGCACCTAAAAAAGCACAAAAAAATATCTTAGAATTATCGGATGTTGAAGCTAACAATTATGCTGAAGCAATTTCTGTAATCACGCAATTGTACGATAAGTTGTTTAACACTTCTTTTCCGTATTCAAGCGGAATTCATCAATCGCCAACAGACGGAGAAGAAAATGAGCATTGGCATTGGCACATGAGTTTTTATCCGCCGTTGTTAAGAAGTGCAACGGTTAAGAAATTTATGGTAGGTTATGAAATGTTTGGCTCTCCTCAAAGAGATATTACGGCAGAAATTGCGGCTAAAATGTTAAGAGATTTAATCTAAAATCGATTAAATTACGAAGTGATGAATTTTTAAATATTGCAGAATTTTAAGAGATTATGTAATTTGTTTGGTTATTATGTAGCGTAATTAAGTATTTTTACTTAATCCATAAAAATTTACAAAGTTTTTTAATAATATTTGTAAATACCAATTTAATCTTTAGATTTGTTGCTCACAAAGAAAAATTAAAATGTTAAATAACAATTTTACACGTTTCTATTTTTACTTTTATTTTTACAATAAAAGCAGAGACTTTGTATCATGTTATTAAGTAACACATATAAAATATAAAGTCTCGAATCTAATTCGAGGCTTTTTTTTTGACATTATTTCAAATGAATGAATAAAATTATTGCCATACAAGGAGCTCAGGGCTCGAATCATCATAAAGTTGCATGTGACTTTTATGGGGAATCTGTAAAATTAATAGAATGCATGTCTTTTGATATTTTGGTAGATGCCCTTTTAGATACATCTGCAGACCTAGGCGTAATGGCTTTAGAGAATACAATTGCAGGTTCTATCATCCCAAATTATGCTTTAATTGATAAAAATAATTTACACATTATTGGCGAAGAATATTTAAACATTCATCATCATTTAATGGCTTTAGAGGGGCAAAGTATTCAAGATATTAAAGAAGTTTGGTCGCATCCAATGGCTTTGTTGCAGTGCAAAGAATTCTTTAAAAAGTATCCGCATATAAAATTAGTAGAAGATGTAGATACTGCAGAAGTAGCAAAAAGAATTGCAAAACAAAATTTAGTTGGTATTGCCGCAATTGCACCAAAAATTGCAGCAGAGATTTTTAAATTAGTTGTTCTTGAAGACGAAATTCAGACTATTAAAGACAACTCAACACGTTTTGTAATTGTTCAAACAGCAAAACCAGAAGTAGATGAAGATGTAAATAAAGCATCTATTAAATTTCAATTAAATCATAAAAGAGGAAGTTTGGCAGCCATTTTAAATGCCATGAGCGATTGTAAAATGAATTTAACCAAAATACAATCTTTACCTGTTATAGATACACCTTGGAAATATTCATTTTTTGTGGATGTAACTTTTGAGGATTATAAAGACTATCAAAAAGCATATTCTTTAATAGAAATAATGGCAGAAGAATTTAAGGTTTTAGGAGTTTACAAAAACGGAAGAAAATAAATAAGTTACGCTGAAATATCAAGTCGAGGATATTCGAGAAGATGTTTCAGAATCTCATAAATACAATTATGATACAACCAGCAAAAAGATTAGATACAGTTCAAGAGTATTATTTTTCTATCAAATTAAGAGAAGTAAGAAATTTGGTAGCTGCAGGAAAACCAATTATCAATATGGGAATTGGATCTCCAGATTTGCAACCGCCAGCAAAAGTTTTAGAAGCAATTCAAGGAAGCTTAACGGATGCCAATGCACATAAATATCAATCTTATCAAGGATTGCCAGAGTTAAGAACTGCCATTGCAGATTTTTATCAGAATAAATATCGCGTAGCAGTAAATCCAGAAAATGAGATTTTACCATTAATGGGAAGCAAAGAAGGAATTATGCATATTTCTATGGCTTTTTTAAATGAAGGCGATCAAGTATTAATTCCGAATCCTGGGTATCCAACATACACATCCGTAACTAATTTAGTTGGTGCAGTACCACTTTTTTATAATTTAAGTGAAGAAACGAATTGGCAACCAAATTTTGAGGAATTAGAGAATCAAGATTTATCAAATGTAAAAATAATGTGGGTAAATTATCCGCACATGCCAACAGGCACAAACGCAACGATTGAAACGTTAGAGAAATTAGTTGCATTTGGTAAAAAACATCAGATTTTAATTATAAATGACAATCCATATAGTTTTATTTTAAATGATAAACCTATCAGTATTTTAGAAGTAGAAGGCGCAAAAGACATTGCTTTAGAGTTAAATTCTTTAAGCAAAACCTTTAATATGGCAGGTTGGCGCGTTGGTATGGTTTTAGGAAATGCAACCTACATCAACGAAATTTTAAAAGTAAAAAGCAATATGGATTCTGGGATGTTTTACGGAATTCAAAAAGGAGCCATAGAAGCTTTGCAATTATCAAATGATTGGTTTGCTGCTCAAAACAAAATTTACGAAGAACGCAGAAATTTAATTTGGCAATTGGCAGATAAATTAGATGCTACCTATGATAAAAATGCAACAGGTTTATTTGTTTGGGCAAAAATTCCTGAAGGAAAAAAATCGGAAGAAGTTACAGACGCCGTTTTGTATGAGAATGATATTTTTATTACACCAGGAACTATTTTTGGTTCTCAAGGAGAAGGATATATTCGTTTTTCATTGTGTGTAACTACAGATGTAATTAAAGAAGCAATATCAAGAATATAAGTTATGAAAAATATATACATGATTGGTATTGGTTTAATTGGCGGTAGTTTTGCTATCGACATAAAAAAACACCATCCAGATGCTGTAATTCACGGAATTAGTAGAAAAGACGAAACCTTAAATACAGCGTTAGAATTAAATTTAATTGATAAAAAGGCAACTTTAGACGATTTAGAAAATGCCGATTTAGTAATTGTATCTATTCCTGTGGATGCTACCGTAAAATTATTGCCAATAATTTTAGATAAAATCTCTGATAATGGTTTGGTAATAGATGCAGGATCCACAAAAGAAGCAATTTGTAAAGCAGTTGAACATCATCCAAAAAGAAGAAATTTTTTAGCATGTCATCCAATTGCAGGAACAGAAAATTCTGGACCAACAGCAGCGATTTCTGGCTTATACGTTGGGAAAACGAACATTATTTGCGAAGTAGAAAAGACAACTTTTAAGCTTCAAGAAAAAGCTTTAGAACTTTTTAGAGCCATTGGAATGCGTATTCGCTACATGGATCCGGTTTCGCATGACAAACATATTGCGTATGTTTCGCACTTATCGCACATCAGTGCATTTATGTTAGGTAAAACGGTCATTAATAAAGAAAGAAACGAGCGCGATATTTTTGATATGGCGGGTTCAGGATTTGCATCAACAGTGCGTTTGGCAAAAAGTTCGCCAGCAATGTGGACACCAATTTTTGAACAAAATAAAGAAAACGTAATTGAAACATTAGAAGAGTACATCAGCAATTTACAACATTTTAAAGAGCTAATGCAACAAGATAAATTCTCTGAAATTTTTAACGAAATGGAGAATACAAATTATATAAAACAAATATTAAACGGCATAAAGTAAAAGCCAAAACAAGTAGAAAGATGAAGAATACAAAAGAATTAAGAACATGGTTGGATGATATGAAATTAGAGCATCCACTAGTAATAGCAGGGCCTTGTAGTGCAGAAACCGAAGAACAGGTTTTAAAAATTGCACACGAATTAAAAGATTCTGATGTAAACTATTTTAGAGC
>JANQTQ010000147.1 GCA_030731625.1 Polaribacter sp.
TCAACTACAACTTCTACTCTTTCAACATCTTTTAACCCTTTAAAGTTATAAGGTTCTGTAGAAATAAAGCTTCTACCAGACGCTAATTGCACTTTATATTCAATATCGTTTTTTGATTCAGTATCATTTTTTGATTCTTTAACTTTAGAAATTTCAAATGATTTTACTTTAACGGTATTTAATTTTAAATGATCTATGTAACTTTCAATTGCACTTGCAATTGCACCTCCCATTTGTTGTTGTCCTAAAGCTGAGTCTAAATATCGACCTTCTGTTCTATTGGTTAAAAATCCTAACTCAACCAAAACACTTGGCATAATAGTTTCTCTTAATACTTGAAAATTATCTTGTTTTACTTTTCTATCTAACCTATGTAATTTATTTGTAAAATTAGATTGAATGATACTTGCCATTTCTAAGCTTTTATCTAAATTTTCTTCTTGTAAAAGCGATAAACCTATTACAGATTCTGCCGAATTTGGATCAAAGCCAATATATTTTTCTTTATAATTATCCTCTAAAAGAATAACGGCGTTTTCTCTTTTTGCAATTTCTAAGTTCTTTTTATTACCTCTTAAACCCAATACAAAAGTTCCGGCTCCATACGCATTTGATGTATGAGAATCGCAATGAATAGATACAAATAAATCTGCTTTTGCCGAATTTGCAATATCACCTCTTTTCCATAAATCTATAAAAACATCTTGACTTCTTGTATAAATAACTCTAATGTCTTTATTTTTTTCTAAATCTTCACCTACAATTTTTGCTACTTTTAAAGCAATTTCTTTTTCAACAAAACCACTTCCTAAATTTCCTGAATCTTTTCCCCCGTGGCCAGCATCAATAACTATGGTATAGCTTTTTTGAGCAAAAACCAAAGTAGATGATGAAAGAAAAATTGACATATAAAACACTAAAAAAAACGACTTTTTCACTTTGATAATAAATTTGTGCATTTGTAGAAAATTCATCAATAAAATTTAACTAATTTTGGCAACTTTAATTTGGTGTTCCAAATATTGAGCCATACTTTTACTTTCGTACAAAAATAGCATTTATAGCATTGCAAACAAACCTATCATACATTCTTTTATTTTGCTGCTTCTTTTTTATAAAGATAAGCTTTGCCCAAGATATAAAGCAGATACAAAAAACAGAAATTCCTGTAGTAAAAAAAGATACCTTACTTTTTAATAAAAAAGATTCTTTATTTAGTACTAAAAAAGACAGTTTACTTTTAAAAAATAAAGACTCTATTTCTATTGATTCTTTAAAACCAAAAGAAACTGTAGAAGACATCATAACACATATTGCCAAAGACTACACAATTCAGAATGCAAAAGAGAAAACAGTAACTTTATATGATGAAGCAAATATTACATATACAGATATTGATTTAAAAGCGGGCCATATCGTTATCGATTACAAAAAAAACACACTTTTTGCCAAAGGAATTAAAGACAGCACAGGCTATGTGCAAAGACCAATATTTAAACAAGGTAATGAAGAATCTGAACAGGATTCAATGATCTATAATTTTAAAAGTAAACGTGCATTAATTTATGGTTTAAAAACCAAACAAGGAGAAATGTTTACGTATGGCGAAAAAACAAAACGTGTAAATGATTCTACTGTTTACATTAGAAATATACGTTTTACAACTTCGGATAAAGAAATCCCAGATTATTATATTTCAACGAATAAAGCAAAATTAGTTCCTGGAAAAAAAATTATTGTAGGCGTAAGTAATTTAGTTTTAGCAGATGTACCAACACCTTTATTTTTACCTTTTGCTTATTTTCCGATGACAGAAACTAGTGTCTCAGGTTTTTTAATACCTGCTTTTGATACCGGAAGTAGCGATAGAGGAATCGGTTTTCAAAATGGAGGTTATTATTTTGCCATGAGCGATTATGCAGATTTAACGGTATTAGGTGATGCATATTCTAATGGAAGTTGGGGAACCAGAATTTCATCAAACTATAATAAACGATATAGATTTAGCGGTAATTTTAGTTTTAATTTTGAAAATATTGTAAGCGGAATTAGAGGTTTTGATGATTATAGCAAAGCAAATAACTTTAACATAAGATGGTCTCATAATCAAGATACTAAAGCGAGTCCAAGCTCAAGATTTACAGCTTCTGTAAATTTAGGTAGTAGTAAATTTTTTAGAGAATCTTTAAATCAATTCAATGTTGCTCAAACGCAAACTAACACACTAAATTCATCTATAAATTATAGTAAAACTTTTGTTGACACTCCATTTAACATGGCAGTTACAGCGTCTCATCAACAAAATACAAATACAGAAAGTATTACCATGACCTTGCCTTCTTTGTCTTTAAACATGGACAGATTATATCCGTTTGCGGGTAAAGATGGTGTCAAAAATAATCCCATTCAAAAATTAGGATTTAATTATAATATGTTAGGGCAGTATTTGATTAATACCACAGACGATGAATTTTTAACGAGTAAAATGTTTGAAACGGCAAGATCTGGTGTTCAACATAAAACGAGTACAAACACCAATATAAAAGCTTTTAAATATTTTACCCTATCACCAAGTGCAAACTATGAAGAAACTTGGCAATTTGACTATATTAATAAGGAATATGACGCTATAAATGATTTAGTTGTTACAGATACTTTAAGAGGTTTTAAAACCTATAGAGAATATAATATGGGGGTAAGTTTATCTACCAATATTTATGGAACTTTTAATTTTAATAAAGGCAGATTAAAAGCAATTAGACATACAATTAGACCTACGGTATCTTATTCTTATAGACCCGATTTTAAAGATAAATACATTAAAGAAGTACAGCAAAGTGCACTTGCAACAGATTTATTGCCCTATACAGTTTTTGACCAAGGTATTTATGGCGCTCCTTCTGCTGGATTAAGCAATTCTATTGGTATTTCTTTAAACAATGTTTTAGAGGCAAAAGTAGCTCCTAAAGACCCAGAAAGCGATGAGGAAGATGAAAAAGTTACACTTTTAAATAACCTTAATTTTAGTTCGTCATATAATATGGCTGCAGATAGTTTGCGTTGGTCTACAGTGAGCTTTTCTGCCGGAACACGATTATTTAAAGATAAATTAGCATTAAATTTCGCTGGTTCTTTAGATCCATATCAAGTAAATGATGAAGGTGATAGAATTAATGAATTTACTCCTAATATTTTTAGATTAACAAACGCCAATTTAACAGCAAACTATGCCATTTCTAGCGCTGATTTTGATAAGAGCAAGAAGAAAGATGAAAAAGATAACAAAAGCGGAAATGGAAATAACAATCCTGCGGATACAATGGGTGCAAATATAGATCCAACAAATGCACAAGGAAGACGAGAAAACAACCAACAAAATAAAACCACAAAAACAGAATTATATAATTCTAAAATTCCTTGGACTATAAATTTAGTATATTCTGCTAACTATACTAATAATGGTGTTGATCCTGGTAGCATTGGCGTTCATACTCTTGGTTTTAGTGGGAATTTAGAATTATCACCTAAATGGAAAGTTGGGTATTCATCTGGATACGATGTTAAAAACGGTGCATTTTCTTTCTCGAGATTTAATTTTTCAAGGGATTTAGATAGCTGGCAATTTAATTTTAACTGGGTTCCTTTTGGTTCAGTTTCATCATATACGTTCTTTATTGGTGTAAAATCTTCTACTTTATCTGATCTAAAATGGGATAAAAATAAACCGCCAGATAGAACACTATTTTAGTAGTTAGCGATTTACACAATTACCGAAAAACTATGAGAAAGGTTATTTTACTGATTTTAGTGAGCCTTCTAATATCTTGTGATTTTATCGAAAAAACCAATGATATTCAAGATTCAATGTTAGCTAAAGGATTCACAATTGAAGGAGAATCTATATATTTTGGAGAATCTGAATTTGAATTTGAAAAAACTGTCAAGTTAAATAATTCGGCACTTGAATATTCAAGACAAAGAAAATTTATTAAAGCAAGAAAAACTTTATTAAAAGCATTAGATATTGAACCTCAAAACCCAATTCTATGGAACAATCTTGGAAACGTTGAAAGAGTATCTCCAAATGAATCTAAAGCTAAAAAGTATTTTGAAAAATCTATTAAAGTTTCTGACTCAACATATTTAGTAGCTGTGTTGAATCTAGGGATTTTGCATTCATATTCTGGAGATTTTGATAAATCTAAAAAATTGTTTCATTATATTATTTCAAATTCTGACAATGATTTATTGGAAGCAATTTCGAATTTAGAATTAACGAAACTATACATTGATACAGGTAATTGTGAAAAAGCTAAAAAATCATTTAAAATAGCAGATAAAATATTGAATGATTTAAATGTATTAAAAGAAACAAAAAATGATTTAAAAAAATTTAATTTAGATTATTGCCAAAATTAACTGTGAACAAACTTAATGACTAGGTTTAAGCACACTTTCGAAAATTCTCTCGGGATCTTCTAGGTCAATAATTATTTACCTAATTTATACCTTAAACTCGCAACTAACCTTTTACAAACCCATTAGCTGATAGCTAAAATAAAAAATAACTTAAACCTTAAATAAAATGAAAAAAATAATAACAACAACAAAAGCACCTGCTCCTATTGGGCCTTATAATCAAGCAATTTTAAGCGGAAATACATTGTATACTTCTGGTCAAATTGCTATCAATCCAGCAACAGGAGAATTAGTTTTAGATTCAATTCAAGCAGAAACTACGCAGGTAATGAACAACATGAAAGAAGTTTTAGCAGCTGCAGATATGACTTTCGAAAATGTTGTAAAAACATCTATTTTTATTTCTGACATGAATCAATTTGGAGAAATAAATAAAGTGTACGGAAGTTACTTTAACGAAGAAACAGCTCCTGCTAGAGAAACTGTTGAAGTTGCAAATTTACCAAAATTTGTAAATGTAGAAATTAGCATGATTGCTATTCTATAGCTTTTATCAATAAATTTGCCGTTGCAGGATTTGTTGCTAAAGGAACATTGTGTACATCACAAATTCTCAATAACATAATAATATCTGGCTCATGAGGATGTTTTGCATGAGGGTCTCTAAAAAACAAGACCATATTACATTTACCTTCGGCAACTCTGGCTGCAATTTGTGCATCACCACCAATTGGCCCTGATAAAAATTTGGTTACTTTAAAACCTGCATTTTCTGCTTTTGTACCTGTAGTTCCTGTAGAAATTATAGTAATCTTTTTTTGAAGTAAAATTTCTTTATGCTCATTTAAAAACTGAACCATTTCAGCTTTCATTCCGTCGTGTGCAATTATAGCTATTTCCATATGTTTAAATTTTTATGAATTAAATAAAAAAACCTGATAGTCATTTATAAACTATCAGGTTTTTATATGTATATAATCTACTTATTATTATAAAGTAGCAGCATATTCAATTAAATCAACAATTTTTGTTGAATATCCCATTTCGTTATCATACCAAGAAACAACTTTTACAAAGTTAT
Source organism: Polaribacter sp. (assembly GCA_030731625.1). Classification (GTDB taxonomy): domain Bacteria; phylum Bacteroidota; class Bacteroidia; order Flavobacteriales; family Flavobacteriaceae; genus Polaribacter. The sequence goes on from JANQTQ010000147.1 coordinate 5,501, forward strand.
CGTTTAATGCGATACCTGCGTTAGCATCAAAGATAGAAGTACGAGTATCCCCAACAAAATCTTGAGAAACTACCATTTCTTCTGTATATCCTAAAACACCTTTCATTGGTCCGCTTTCTGATGCTGCTTTCATTGCTGCACAGATTTGAGCGTATGTTGCTGGTTTTTCTAATCTAACAGTTAAATCTACTACAGAAACATCCATTGTAGGAACTCTAAAAGCCATACCTGTTAATTTACCATCCATTGCTGGAATTACTTTTCCTACAGCTTTTGCAGCTCCAGTAGAAGAAGGAATAACATTATGAATTGCAGAACGTCCACCTCTCCAGTCTTTCATAGAAGGACCATCAACTGTTTTTTGTGTTGCAGTTGCAGCGTGTACAGTAGTCATTAAACCTTCAACAATACCAAAGTTATCATTTAATACTTTAGTAATTGGCGCTAAACAGTTTGTTGTACAAGATGCATTAGAAAAAATCTTTTGATCTGCTTTTAACTCTGTATTATTTACACCCATTACAAACATTGGTGTATGATCTTTAGAAGGTGCAGATAAAACAACTTTTTTAGCACCTGCTAATAAGTGTTTTCCAGCAGTATCTTCTGTTAAGAAAAAACCTGTAGATTCTATTACATATTCAGCACCAACTTCATCCCATTTTAAATCTTCTGGGTTTCTTTCTGCTGTAATTCTAATTTCGTTTCCGTTTACAACTAATTTACCATCTTTTACATCAACAGTACCATCAAATGCTCCATGAACTGAATCGTATTTTAACATGTATGCTAAATAATCAACATCTAATAAATCGTTAATTGCTACTACTTGTACGTTTGCTCTTTTTACTGAAGATCTGAATGCTAATCTTCCAATTCTTCCAAATCCGTTTATTCCTATTTTTATCATCTTAATTTAATTTAATTTTTTATTATGTAGACATTATGTCTGATACTCTAATTAATTCTTTATTTATTTTTGATTGTCCTTTTATTGCTTTTTCTAGAGGTGTTACAGTGATTTTATCATTTATTAAACCTACCATTAAATTAGATTTACCTTCTAATAAGCTCTCTACTGCTTTTACACCCATTCTACTTGCAAGAACTCTATCAAAACAAGATGGTGTGCCACCTCTTTGCATGTGCCCTAATACCGAAACTCGAACATCATATTCTGGTAAATTTTCATTTACGTAGTCTTTTAATTCAAAAACATTTTTACCTGTTTTATCTCCTTCGGCAACAATAACAATACTAGAAGATTTACCAGATTCTTTACTTTTCTTCAAAGACTCTAACAAACGCTCTAATCCTAAGTTTTCTTCAGGAATTAAAATTTCTTCAGCACCTGCTCCAATACCAACATTTAATGCAATATGACCAACATCTCGGCCCATCACTTCAATAAAAAATAATCTATTATGTGATGATGCTGTATCTCTAATCTTATCAATTACTTCTACGGCATTGTTTAAAGCTGTGTCATATCCTAAAGTATGAGAAGTACCCGTAATATCATTATCTATTGTTCCTGGAATTCCCATTACTGGAAATCCAAATTCTTGATTAAATATTAATGCTCCTGTAAAAGATCCATCTCCACCAATAACAACTAACCCATCTATATTTGCCTTTTTTAATTGGTTATAAGCTTCTTGTCTTCCTTCTGGTGTTCTAAAACGTGTTGATCTAGCAGACTTTAAAAAAGTACCACCTTTATTGATTATTCCTTTAACACTACGTGCATCTAATTCAATAAAATCGCCTTCCATCATACCTTCATAACCACGGTAAATACCAGCACATTCTATTTCATAAAATGCACAAGTCCTTACAACAGCTCTAATAGCGGCGTTCATCCCTGGAGAATCTCCTCCCGAAGTCATTACTCCTATTTTTTTGATTTTTTCCATAATTTTACTCTACAAATTTACTGCTTTTTACTGGTTTAAAATAAAAAAATTACGAAATCGTTTTAGAGTAAAAGCCTTAATTTTAAAAGAGAAATTAAGCTATTTACTAGAAAACGTTTTCGTGTTTTTAAGTGATTAGATTTTTAAAAAAAACCTATATCTGTTTACTTATTTTAATTGCCTTCAAAGTTTATTAATTCATTTTTTTGAACCTTTGTTGTGTCTTTAACAATTTCTTTTTTAACTTTCTTTTTTACATTACTTTTAAAAAGTGGCTTTAAAAATAGGTCTGAGAGTTTACTAAAGTTCACTTGATAAGATAATCCTACACCTTGTGTATAACCTTCCTCTTCTGTAGAGTATTGTATCTCGTTTTGACGATTAAAAATAGTGCCTCTTAAATTACCTTGTTTATTTAATAAAATTTCAACCTTAACTTCGCCAATTACACTAGATTGAGTTTCTGTACCAACGGGCACGCCAACTTTACCATTAATAATTACTCGATCAGTTACTTGTGTACTTACAGATAAATCTACTTGATTATCAATATTTAATCGATCAATATCATACCCGCTAGTTCCTTGCTGATAATCTACCCCTAATTGAAATTTACTTTCCGGACTATTTAAAAGACTAGAAAATGCGGCAGAAATTGCACTCGAAGCAGTATTTGTAAGTGTATTATTTACATCAAAATTTACTTTATCTGGGTTTCTAAAAGTACCAAATGCTAATAATGAAATAAATTGAGTGGTTTTTTCATTAATATTATTATCATTTAAAATAAATTCTAACTCACTTGCTATTGTTGGATCAACATTTGTTAATTGAATATCTAGTTCTTGTTTAGAACTAAATAATCCTCCTGTAATTCTTGTTACTAAATCTATTTCTTCTTTTCTGTTTGATTTAAAATTCTCTAATAATACTGCAGGATTTGCTTTGGCTTTATAAATAGCGGTTACATCTAAATTTGCTTCATAAGGACTTCCACTCCAAGAAACAGTTCCTCCTTTTTGAATTAAAAAAGGTTTGCTAATAAAGCCTCCATATTTAAAATCATATACTCCACTATCTATATTATAATCTCCAAACATATCAAATTTACCTCTGGTATTGATTCTTATTTGAAGGTTTCCAGAACCTCTACCTGTTAACTGACTTCCAGAAACTTCGTCAATTACAACCTGCGCTTCGGCATCTTTTGTTACATCAATATCAATATTTAAAGAGAGCCCTTTTATAGCTTCTTGTGCCAATTTTCTTTGTCTATCTTCTAGTTTTGTTTCATCAGATTTAAAATGAATTAACTTAAAATTATCAACAGTTTCTATATCTTTTAACGGAACAACAAATTTAGTTCCCGCCATTGTTTTTGCATTTACATCAATAGTTAACTGATCTGTTAATCCAGAAATATTTGCATTTCCATCCATAAAAGCAGTACCAAAATACATGGCTTCTTCTGTATTTTTAGTATCTAAAACGAGTAAGTTCCTTGTACTTATTTCTAAATCTAAAAACCATTTATCAAAATTTTGATGAGATATATTTCCAAATAATAGCCCTTTCGTTTTATACTTGGTATCTAATATTTTAATATCCTCTAAAATAAAAGATTGTTGCAATAATGAAATGGTTGACTCACCTTCAAAATCATAATCTACATTTAAATACGGAATCTTTAAACCTGCTTTTTTAAGATAAAGAGCCCCATCCATATCTGGATTTCCTAAAAATCCGTTTAAATTAAAATTACCAGAAACACTACCTCTTAAGGATGATATTACATCTTGCCCCAAAGGACTAAAAGCCTCTAATGAATAATCTTCTAAAAACACTTCTAAGTCTATTAATGGCCTAGAACCAGAAAAATCTACTGCACCAATAGCTGCAATGCTTTTTACTTTTTCATTATCGATAGATAAATCTACATTGTATTTTTCATACGAATTATCTCCTTTTATACTTACTGCTAAATCTCCTTGCTTAAACTTATTAACTTGAAAATCTTTTATAACAAAAACAGCTTCTGGACTATAAACATTTCCCTGCTGCACAAAATCTAAGTTACCAGAAACCTTACCCCGCAAAGATAAACTGTCTATTTCTGGAAGAAAACTCTGTAATTTAACGTTTGTAAAATTGGCTAATAATACTTTTTCTGATTCTCCAATTAAATTACCATTAAATTCAATTTTTTGATTGCCAGAAACCAATTTAAATTGGCTAAAATTAAACTCGTCATTCTTTAAATCAAATGTAATTTTATCTGTATTTGTTTCATCAGGATTGATATCCCAAGCGGTATTTTTAAAAACAAAAGTAGATTTTTCAAAACCAACTACAGATTTTGCTTCTTTATTTATCGTGTAGTAAAAATCTAAATTAAAATTTTCATTTTTATCAACACCTCCATTAAATTCTGATTTAAAAAATAAGGTGTCATTTTGGGTTAAATTAAGTAAGTTTAATTTAGAAATATTGTAATACTTTGTATTTACTTCGGATGCTGTTATGTGAGAATTGTACAAAGGATTTTGATTATCTGTTCTTAACAAAACATCCTTTAGTTCGTTGCCATAAGCATCTATTCTTAAGGACGAAAGTGTTAATTTTAGAAGGTTTTTATTAGATTCTATCTTTCCTTTTATTTTAGTATTGTCATCAATAGAAATTGAAGGAAAAAAGACATTTACAATTTGATTATAGACGGTAAAATTAAAATCTAAAAACTGATTTGGCGCAACTTTATAGGGTTTGTAATTGGTATAAATACTACCAAGCGCGTTCTGTGCAACTTGTGCAACTTCAGAAAAAGTAAATTTACCCGTTAAATAGCCATTTGCAATATCTTTAGATTCTACATCAATTCTTTTAATACTATCTTTTACAGAAGAAAGCACTTTAAACTCTTCGAAACGATATTGTTTTTTTTGATTGGTGTAAAAAACATTTTTAAAAATTGCTTGTCCAATAAGATCATCAAAAGTATTTCCTTCTATATCTAATTCTACAACACCTTTTAATTCGGCAATACTATCTCTTACAAAAAGATTGGTTTCTTTTAAATTTAAATATGTAATATCCGTTTTAAAGTCGAATTTTCTTACAGTAGATGATAAATCTGCCAAACCCTTAAAGTTCATTTTAAAATATTTATCATCTATAGAAATATCACCATCAAATTTATTATTTTGATATTGGCCATTTGCAGCTATATTTTTATAATTATACCCTTTAAATTTAATTTGAGAAATTTTTCCGTTAAAGGCTGTATTAATATTATCTAGCTTAAATCCGCTTCCTTTAACTTTACCTTTTAAAGAAACTTCGCCAAATAACGGATTATTGATAAAGGAACCAACATCAAAGCTAGATAACTGAATTTCACCATCATAAACAGCATAATCAATATTATCAATATTTGTAATTTGTAAATCAGAAATAGCAGAACCAATTTCTGAGGTTACATCAATTTCTGCTTGCATTTGATCTGGAGTAACTCTTATATAACCTTTTAAAGTAAACTCACCTAATTTATGGAATTCTGTGGGTACATTATTTCCTAAAACATTAGGTAAAATGCTTTTTAAATTTTGATACGTTGCTGTTAAATTAGATAAATCACCTTCAAAAACAAAACCTCTTTCTTTACTAACGGTATTTACAAAAGCTAAATCCCCTTCAATTTTTATTCCATTTTTAGAGGATACTTTAAGTTTTTTTAAATCAAAATTATTTATGGTTCCTAAAAAATTTCCATTAAAATTAAGTAAATCATTTCCACTTAATTCATTGTAAAAATTTTTTACATCGCTAATAGCAACTTTACTATCGGTAAATTTTGCTTTAATCTTAACTTTGTCATTAAAATTAGACAAATCATTGCCACTGTATGTAAATTCAATATCAGCTTTTACATTCGTGTTTTTTGTTTGCAACGTTGTTTTTTTAAAAAGCATTGCAGCATTTGTAATTGAAAAATCTGTTGTTAAATTTGTAACTTGTAATCCAAATAAATCTGTAAAATACAATCCTCTTACATTCGTAGAAACATCAGCTCCAAAAATAGCTAGTTTCTGAAAATTCCCACCTGCATTTTTAATTTCGTAATTTACAGAATCTTTTTTATTAGCATTAATTACCTTAAAATTTAAATCGTTTACATAAACATTCGTTGCTTTTAAAATAAAAGGTTTACGCAAAGAATCTTTTGGTTTATCTGTATCGAAAGCGTCAATAAAAATAGACATATTATCATCTTCTTCACCTTTGTAAGTTTTCATGTAATAATATGCGCCGTCTAAAGAAACATCGTCTAAATAAACCTCGCCATCAATAATTTTTTTTGCATTTAAAAGGGATGTACTTAATTTATTAACAAATATTAAAGTGTCTTTATGATGATCTCTAATCTCTACTCCTTTTAATCGAGCGCTGCCTAAAAACGATAAATCTACTTTTTCTATACGTAAGTTTGTGCCGTATTCATTATTTATTTTATTGGTAATGTACCTTCCTAATTGAGTCTGAACTGCAGAAATAGAAAGCAACATACTAATCAACAGTAAAAAAAGGACAAAGTACCCTAGCCATTTTACGATATTTTTTACTGTTTTTTTGATAGTATTATTATTTAATGTCGATGTAAAATCTTTTTGATTGCAATCAAAAATATTGCCATTTACTACAAAGAACGTGCAAATTTTACAAAGAATTAAATATCTATTCTTAAAAAAATAAGGCATCCTTAAAATTATACTTAATTTTGCAAAAAATTAACTTTATGGTAATGAAAACACCTGTTTATATTTTAGGAATTGAATCTTCTTGCGATGATACAAGTGCAGCGGTTATTTGTAACGCCAAAGTGCTGAGTAATGTGGTTGCCAACCAAGAAGTACACTCTAAATATGGCGGAGTTGTGCCAGAATTAGCATCAAGAGCTCATCAACAAAATATTGTACCTGTGGTGCAACAAGCATTAAAACAAGCAAATATCACCAAAGAACAACTTTCTGCAATTGCATTTACCAAAGGTCCGGGTTTAATGGGCTCATTATTAGTTGGTACTTCTTTTGCTAAATCTTTGGCGCTTGGTTTACAAATTCCTTTATTGGATGTAAACCACATGCAAGCACACATTTTAGCGCATTTTATTGATGACGAAAACAGTAAAAATCCAACTTTTCCTTTTATTTGTTTAACAATTAGCGGCGGACATACACAAATTGTAAAAGTTACTGATTATTTTGAAATGGAAATTTTAGGGGAAACGATTGATGATGCCGTTGGAGAAGCCTATGATAAATCTGCTAAAATTTTAGGACTACCCTATCCTGGTGGTCCATTAATTGATAAATATGCGCAGTTAGGAAATGAAAAAGCATTTCAATTTACCAAACCAAAAGTGGGCGATTTAGAGTTTAGTTTTAGCGGATTAAAAACAGGGATTTTATATTTTATTCAGAAACAAGTACGAATAAATCCAAATTTTATCGAAGAAAATTTAAATGATATCTGTGCATCAATTCAATATACTATTGCTGAAATTTTGATGGATAAATTAAAAAAAGCAGTTAAAATAACAGGTATTAAACAAATTGCAATTGCGGGAGGAGTTTCAGCCAATTCAGAAATTAGAAAAAGATTGCAATTAGCAGAAAAACATTTTGGTTGGACAACCTTTGTGCCTAAATTTGAATACACCACAGATAATGCTGCCATGATTGCCATTACAGGATATTTAAAATATTTAGATCATAATTATGCTACTGTAAACGTAACCGCTAAAGCACGTTTAAAAGTTACAGAATAATTTTACTGAAAAGGTTTTATAAAAAATAGCAAAAGAAAAAAAACAACATTAAATATAAACAATAAAGATATTAATTAGGTGAAATACTTTAAAAACAGACTTTTATTTAACATTTATTACTTTCTATTTTGGGTTGCTTATTTTGTATTTGCAAGATTATTTTTTCTTGTTTATTATTTTGAAAGAACACAAGAATTAGACATTCTAACTATTTTAAAAACTTTTTTATATGGTTTGCAATTAGACATTTCATTTACTGCATATATTGCTTTTATTCCGTTTTTATTGATCATATTTTCAACTTTCATCAATCCAAAAGTGATTGTGAAAATCATAAAATGGTATACAATTCCTATTCTTGTTTTTATCAATTTAATGTTAATGATTGATGCTGGTTTGTACCAGGCTTGGGGTGTTCGTTTAGACACTTCATTATTACCGTATTTAAATACTCCTTTATTAATGGTTTCTACGGTTTCTACAATTCATTTAATTGTTGGAGTCTTCACTTGGTGGTTTATTTCTTTTGTTTTTATCAAAATTTATCAAAAAATTCATCAGAAAAACAATGAAAAATTAAATTTTGGAAGTTGGTTAGAAATCCCAATTTTCTTATTGATTACAGCCGCTTTAATAATTCCGGTTAGAGGCGGCTTGCAAACAATACCTGTAAATCAAAGTAACGTTTATTTTTCTGATAAAATGTATGCCAATCATGCTGCAATTAATTTTATGTGGAACTTTTTCAACTCCTTAACGCATGAAACAGATGGCAAAAATCCGTATACCTATTTTGATGATGAAACAACCAAAAACATCATTACAAAAACCAGAAACAAGCTTTTATATGCCAATAATACAGAGGCTATTTTAACAACAACGAAACCTAATGTAATTTTAATTCTTTGGGAAAGTTTACCCGCAAAAATTGTAGGTTCTTTAGGAGGTGAATCAAATGTTACCCCAAATTTAAATCAGCTATCTAAAGAAGGTATTTTATTTACCAATTTTTATGGAAACGGAGATAGAACAGACAAAGCAATACCCGCAATTTTAAGCGGTTATTATCCTTTACCTGTGAAACGAATTATGCGTATGCCTAACAAAACTAGAAGTTTACCAATGTTGCCTAAAAAAATGGAAGAACTAGGTTACGAAACAGCTTTTTATTACGGTGGAGATTTAAATTTTGGTAATATGAATACCTATTTACGAAATGCAGGAATTACTAATTTTGTAGACGGAAGTGAGTTTGATAAAAAAGATTGGAACTCTAAATGGGGCGCTTATGATGATGTTTTCTTAAAACGTTTAGCTAAAGACTTAACTAAAAAACACGAAAAACCATTTTTCAATATTGCACTAACTTTAACGAGTCATGAACCTTATGAAATAAAAGGCGATTATGTATTTGGTAATGATACAGAAGATAATAAATTTAGAAGTGCACATCATTTTACAGATAAGGCAATTGGCGATTTTATCACTTTTGCTAAAACACAAGACTGGTATAAAAATACCTTAATTGTAATTATGGCAGATCACGGCCATACTTCTCCTAAACATAAAGGACCGTATTTTTCTCCTAAAAAATTCAGAATTCCTATGTTATGGTTAGGCGGTGCTGTAAATAAAAACATCAAAGAAATTAATACAATTGCTAGCCAAGTTGATTTTCCTTACACTTTATTAGATTTATTAAACGCAGATAACAAAGACTTTATTTTTAGCAAAAATATTTTTAATTCTTCGGATGAGCAATTTGCACATTACACCTTTAATAAAGGATTTGGCACACTTACTAAAAATGGTCTTTTTCTATATGATTACACCAGTAAAAAAGCAATTTTAAAAACTGGCAAAAATACCGAAAAACTAGATTCTTTAGGAAAAGCAATTACTCAAAATTCATATGCTGATTTTTTGAAACGCAAATAATTAAATTTGTTTCTCAGCTTAAAAAAAGATAACTTTCTTTAAAAATATTTAAAGTTTAAAGCTGTTTTTTTTTATGAATGTTTATTTTTAAAAACTATGCGCATTTATACTTTTTAAAAGAAGTAATTATAACACTGTAAACATTAAAAAATACAATCCTTTTAATAAAGAACAAAAATGACTAAAAAACTAGTAACTTTTGGTGAAGTAATGATGAGATTATCACCTCCAGGATATTCAATGTTTTCTCAAGCAACTTCGTTTGAATTAGTTTATGGTGGCGGAGAAGCAAATGTAGCGATCTCATCTGCCTATCTTGGTATGAAAGCTGCCCACGTAACTCGCTTTCCAGATAATGCTCTTGGTAAAGCTGCCACGCAATTTTTACGCAAACATTGGTTAAGTACAGAACATATCGTGTACGGTGACCACATGTTAGGTAAATATTTTTTAGAAAAAGGCGCTTCTTACAGATCTAGCGAGGTAATTTATGAGAGAGAAGGTTCAGCATTTTCTTTAATAGAACCAGCAATGGTTGATTGGGAACATGTACTTAAAGATGCCGATTGGTTTCATTGGACAGGAATTACTCCTGCTATTTCCGAAGGCGCAGCAATGTGTTGTTTAGAAGCTATTAAAACTGCCAATAAAATGGGCATAAAAGTTTCTGGTGATATAAATTCTCGTAGTAATATGTGGAAATATGGTAAAACAATGCAAGAGATAATGCCATTACTAGTTGAAAATTGCGATATTGTAATTAGCAGTACAAGAGGGATTTACGAAATGTTTGGTCTTGGCGAATTAGGTGGAAAGTTTAAAGTTTCTGCAAGTGAATTAATGGACGTTTTTCCTAGAATTCAGAAAGTTGTAGGAAAAACCAGAACTTCTATTAGTGCGTCTCATCAGCAAATATTAGGAAAAATGTGGAATGGTAAAAAATACATTAAAACCAAAACATTAGATGTTACCCACGTTGTTGATAGAGTTGGTACCGGTGATGCTTTTGCTTCTGGCTTAATTTACGGATTGTTACATTATGATGATGACTTACAAGCTTTAAATTTTGCAGTTGCAGCTTGCGCTTTAAAACATACCGTTCCTGGTGATGTAAATATGGTGTCAATGGAAGATGTGGTTAGTTTAATGGATGGAAACACATCGGGATCTATAAAACGATAATTTTTATTTTAGAAAATTATTATAATATAAAGTAAAAGAAAATGCCCCAAATTATTACCTACAATTTGGGGCATTTTTTTTGAAGAATCAAGTCTTTTAATTCCTAAAACTATTTTTGGTAATTATAGCTT
>JANQTQ010000148.1 GCA_030731625.1 Polaribacter sp.
GCTTGACGCAAAGAATATTCATTTTCTTTTACAAGCTCTAATGCAGCTTGTATTTTTTGTTTAGAAAGCACCAACTCTTCTATTGTTTGTTCTTTCTCTTTATTTAAAATTATTAATTCTTTTTCTCGTTCTTTTTTAACCGTTTCAAATTTCTGCTTGTAGGTAAGTGGTTGAAAGACATCTTTTATATTAAAACTTAGGTGTAAAGAATCGTCTTTAAAATCAACATATTTTAAATAACTATAAAAAATAACACTGTAAAAAACGGCAAAAAATCCTTTAGAGATCAAACCTGATGTTAAAATTGGAAATAAATTATCTGAACCCCAAAATGCCATGAACGAAAAAAATACAGTATCAAAGCATACTACTAATAACATTGTTAAACAAATCTGTAAAAACAAGAATTTTATTTTTTTAGAAATATACTCGAAGAGTATGATGATTAACAAAGCGTCTAAAAAAAGTGCAATTGTACCTATTAATAGCACCCAAGCACTCGTGTTAAAAAGAGCTGTAGATACATTAAATGGATTTTGAGTTGATGAATCTTCTAAATTCCAGCTAAATGTTTGTAGCAAAATAGTCATGACTATGTTTACCATAACCAGTGCATAAATTATTTTTTTTGCTTCACTAGCATCTTCTTTTATATAAATAATTAATAACGCAAAAAGTGTTGCCGGAAACAAAACAGCGCTTCCAGGTGAAACAATAAGAGTGTCGGTAATGCTAATATATACCGTACTTGCTAAAAATACTTGTACAAATTGAAATAAACCCAAACAAGCAAATAAAGTTCCTAATCCTAATTTTTTTCGAAGTCGAAATAATAACAGTATTACAAAAGAAACCAACGAACTTTGCAAAAGTAAGATAGCTATTTGACTATAATTCATGGTTTTAATTTAAATGAAAAGATAAACATTTTTAATTGTTGTTTTGGTTTTAAATTTCTCTAATTGAGAACAGGCGTCTTAAAGTGATAAACAAAACTACGTACTTTTAGAAAATTAAAAAATACGAAAATTACCTATAGAATAGCCTAAGAACATTATAGACATTTGTAGCGTAAGCACTGCATAACATTGGTGATACAATAATAAAACATATAAAATTCGTATATATATCCCCCAATATATTTTTTTGAAAGCTAGACTATTTTTATAGTTTAGCTTTTTTTATTTACAAATAACTATAGTAACGGTATAAAAATCTTAACAGTTGTTCCTGTATTTATTTCAGACTCTATTTTAAATTTTCCTTTTATGTTTTGAATACGTTCTTGCACGGTAAATAATCCAAAACCAGAGCCAGAGCGTGTGTGTAGATTCTTTAAAACTGCGGTATCAAAACCAACACCATCATCAGAAATTAGAATATGAATCCCTTTTTCCTTTTTATTAATATCTAACGTTATTAAAGTTGCTTTTGCATATTTTATGGTATTTTTTATCACTTCTTGTATACTTCTATACAATAAAATAGATTTTACATCACCAAGTTTAACACTATTTACATTGCTGTAAAAACTACATGAAATTTTATGAGTTGTTTCTACATCATCAAGTAGCCAATTTAAAGCTTCAATGATCCCTAAGTGATATAATACTGGAGGAGAAAGTTCATAAGTAATTTTGCGGCTATTTTCTAAAGCTTCAGATATATGAGTTTCAATAAATAATAAATCTTGATCAATTTCTTTAAACCGTGCATTTTTCTTCATCGCATTAATTCTCATTTTTGAAATTACCAAAGACTGACTTAAATGATCATGTATATTAGATGCTATTTCTTTTTTTTGCTTTTCTTCTATTAATGTAATTTCTGTTGTTAATTTCTGTAATGATGTTTGATATTCTTGTATCTCTTGTTTTGCTAAAATCCATTGTGTAATTTCTCTTGCAGAAGTTACATAATAGCTAATTTCATTGTCTTTATAAACTGGCGATGATAAAAACTCGAACCAGATATAATGCCCTTTTTTATGGCGAATTCTTAACGTGTAAGCTTCATTAAAATTATTGTTAAATACTTTGTTTTTCATGGCATCTTGAAGCGCAGAAACATCTTGAGGATGAACAATACTAAAAACTTCTTTACCTAAATAATCTGATACTTCATACCCCAATAAGTGTTTAATAGATGGACTAACATATTTAAAGGTACTATCTGGCTCTTGTAAACAAATTAAATCGTTAGAATTATCTGTTAATAAACGGTACATTTCTTCGGCTTTTTCAATTTTAAACAGCGCCTGTTTCTGTGCCGTAATATTTTGATTACTTCCGTTTAAACTAACCACATTACCATCTTCACCAAGTATAGGTTGACAAATTGCTCTTATCCATTTTATTTCATCTTTTGGTAAGCAAATTCTAAATTCCATATCATAAGGAGTACCATTATCAACAGCCGCAGAAAAAAAGCTGTTAAATAAATTTAAATCGTCTTTGTGAATTCTACCTATAATTTCCTCAAATTTTGGTACCCGTTTCTTACTGTCGAAACCCCAGATATAAAACATTTCTTCAGACCATTTATTTTCTTGAGTTGTAATATCAAACAACCAACTACCAATATGCGCTAATTTCTCTGCATTATTTAATTTAAGTAATAATTCTCTTTTTGCATATTCTGCATCTTTTATACTTTGAATACTTTGAATACTAATAGGTACTGATTTTTGCTTTGCTACCGTTTGCGGAATAGGAATTGAGAGTAATGCAGTAAACTTATCACCATTTAATTTTTTGTAATTAACTTCTGATGTAAATATTTTATTATTATTCCAGATTGCTTCTAGTAGTTTTCCAAACACTTTGTCTGCACCTTCACCAAAAGTAAAATCTATGTTTGCTCTAAATTCCTCTAGATTTTTGGCTTTAAATAGTTTTAAAGTAGCTTTATTAACACTGTTTACTTTTATTTTTTTAAGTAATGAAAATATTAGTTCTGGGTTGTTTTCTAAATAAATTTTAAAATCTGGTACCTGTTGTTTTCTAAGTTTTGCTATTTCTTTATAAATTAAAGAAAAATCTTCATTCCAAATAGAAATCGTAACATTCTCAAATAACTCTTTGAACTCTTCTGAGATTCTTAAGTTTTTTTCTTCAATTTGTTTTTGTATGGTTATATCTTGAGAAACACCTCTTCTACCAATTATTTCATTTTTATCATTAAAAACAGCCTCACCAATATTTCTAATCCAACGCTTTTGGCCTTTTAAATTTGTTAAATGCAATTCTATATCAAAAGAAACTGCTTTATTATTAAGATTTTCTATTGCATCAGCAAATCTTTCTAAAGATTCTTCATCATAACAACTTTTAATTACATTGAAGTCTGGCACCCCATTTTCTGGGTCATTACCATAAATTTCGTGAACCGCTTTAGACCAAAAAATACGATCGCTCTCTTTAGAATATGACCAATACCCAATTTTAGCCATTCTGCCGGCTTCTTTCAACGAATATTCATTTTCTTGTACAACTTCTAAAGTACTTTGAATTTCTTGTTTAGTTTTTAGTAAAGCAAATTGTGCATTTTTAGATGCTGTAATATCTTGCATTACACCTCTTTTACCAACAATTTCATTTTGTTGGTTATAAACTGCCTGAACAACATTTCGCACCCATACTTCTTCTTTTTTAAGATTGATAATCCTTAAATCTACATCATAAGAAATCCCCTTAGTTATAAGTGCTAAGTTTGCTTTTTCTAACTTTTCTTGAGATTCTTTATCATAAAGTTTCAGAATTTCATCTCTTGGTGGTATTTCGTCGGTTGGTTCTAATCCAAAAAACTGATAAACAGTATCAGACCAAACAAAAATATTCGTTGCGAGATCATGCTCTAAATATCCTATTTTAGCCATTTTATTCCCCTCATTTTTGATGTATTCACTTTTTTCTAGGAGCTCTAAAGTGGTCTGAATTTTTTGTTTAGAAAGTTCTAATTCTAATTGTGCAATTTTAGAAGCTGTAA
>JANQTQ010000149.1 GCA_030731625.1 Polaribacter sp.
GTCAAGACAACCTTTATCATGCAGCCTGACGCAATACGGACTGCGTCAAGTGCCATTTTTCAAAAGTACTAGTATATATTCGCAGATATACTAGTATATTTCGTGAAATATACTAGTATAAATTATTAAAAGTTGTAGAATTTTTACAAAAAGAGAGCTTAATAAGCAATTTCTAAAATAAGAATGCTTTACAAAGTAAAGGTACAAAATAATAAGAACTTCTCTTTTTTATTCGCAGCAGAATTACATAGACAATGTGTTGCCATCAATTTAATTGACTGTGTCTATTGCATTTATTGCTTTAAGAAACTGATATGTTGCATTGAATCTTAATTCGCATAAAAATAGCATCTTTACATTGGTCTTTTAATTTAGACTAAGCCCTGATCAGACAAAGGCAAACTTCTCACTCGTTTTCCGGTAGCATTAAAAATAGCATTACAAATAGCAGGTGCCATTACAGGAACTCCTGGTTCACCAACACCTGTAGGATGTTCATGCATCGCTTCTATAATATCTATATGAATCTTTGGGGCATCTTGCATTCTTGTCATTTTATAATCAAAGAAATTATGTTGCTCTACCGCTCCTTCTTTTACAGAAACTTTGCCGAACAAGGCCATCGACATACCAAAAATGGCAGCACCTTCTAATTGATTTTTAATATTGTCTTTGTTTAGTGCCAAACCACAATCTATGGTAGTCCAAATATTTTCTACTTTTACTTTTTCATTTCGTACAGAAACCTCTACAATAGTAGCTACATAACTATAAAAACTATAATGTATTGCCACACCCAACCCATGGTTTTTAGGGATTTTTTTACCCCAACCTGCCAATCTAGCGGAATTTTTTAATACGGTTTTCATCCGTTTAGAATTGTATGGATATTCTGATCTTCCTTCAATTATTCTATCATCTCCAATTAAATCTAAATGAAATTGTACCGGATCTTTTTTTGCTGCATATGCCAATTCATCTACAAAACAATTGTTACCAAAACCACTGTGAATATTTACAACAGAACGCATCCACCCTATTCTTACATGTGCTTCTGCTTTTATATTTTCTAAACTAAAGTTAGCTAAATTATACGGATTATTGGTAAACCCCATGCCCAATTCAAAACCAGCAGCATAGTCTGATAAAGGTTTAAAACTAGAGGTTATAGACGGAAAAGCAACACGTTGCAACCAACCTGTAACTTGCCCATTTTTGTCTAAAGAACCTTTTAAATATTGGGCACTTGTTGCATGGTAAAAACTATGTTGAATATCATCTTCTCGCGTCCAAACAACTTGAACGGGTGCTTTTATTTTTTTGGATACGGCGACTGCTTCTACCACAAAATCTGATTTTGATTTACGCCCAAAACCTCCTCCTAAAAAAGTAACATGTATTGTAATGTTTTCAATCGGAATTTCAAAAAAGTGCGCTAGTTCTGCTCTTGCCGTTTGCGGATCTTGTAATGGCGCCCAAACTTCAATTTTATCTTTTTGATACCAAGCCGTTGCATTTGGCACTTCCATAGGTGCGTGTGCTAAAAACGGAACGTGATAAACGGCTTCTATTGTTGTGCTTGCTTCTTCAAAAGCGTCATTTACATGACCAGAACTCCCAGGAACCGGTTTTCCTTTTACTTTGATTCTGTTGGTTAGGGTTTCTTTAAATTTTTCTGAATCGAAAGCACGGTTTTCGCCATAATTCCATTCAATAGCTAATTTTTGCTTTCCTTGAAAAGCAGCCCAAGTGTTATTGGCAATAACAACAACACCTCCTAAAGCGCCATAAAACTGACCCGTTGGCGGCTCCATTCTATCTAATTGAAACACTTCTTCTACCCCTGGTGTTTTATCCGCTTTTGCGCTGTCAAAACTTTTTACAGTTCCAAAAGTTACGGGACATCTTGCAATGGCAGCAAATTTCATATCGGGAATGCGAACATCAATTCCGTAGGTTGCCGTGCCATGCGTAAAATCTTTTAAGTCGACACTTTTTAAGTTTTTACCTATAAATTTAAAATGTTCTACTTTTTTAAGTTGAACATTATTTTGATTAGGGATGCGTACTTTAACCGCTTCCTCAACCAAATCGCCAAAGAATATTTCTCTATTTGTGTTCTTATGAATTACAAAATGGTTTTCTGCAACACACTCGCTTTCTGCTACATTCCATCTTTTTGCAGCTGCCGTAATTAACATCAATTTTGCCATGGCACCCATTTTGCGCATAGGCTCTAATAGTGTTCTTACGCTTCGAGAACCGTCTGTATTTTGATCGCCATATTTTTCATCTCCTGTTGCTTGTTTTACAGTGATGTATTTCCAATCTGCTTCTAATTCATCTGCAATGGCAGAGGCTAATGAGGTTCTAATACCTTGGCCCATTTCAGACCGTGAGGCCATTAAAATAACACTTCCATCTTTTAGAATTTGTACAAATAAGTTGGGCGCTAAAGTGCCGTTTATATTCGGAATAAAATCTTTTCTACCTGAGGAAAGATTGCATCCTAACAAAATTCCGCCAGAAGCTAAACCTAATAATTTTACAAAATCTCTACGATTTATTTGCTGTATGTTGCTCATATAGATTCGTTTTTAAGTGCTACTGCCTTATGAATTGCCTTTCTAATTCTAGAATAGGTGCCACATCTACAAATGTTTCCACTCATGGCAGTATCAATATCTTCATCCGTAGGATTTTCTATGGTGTCTAACAAAGAAGTGGCAGCTATTAATTGCCCTGATTGGCAATAACCACATTGCGGCACATTGCCATCATTCCAAGCTTGTTGTAAAAAAACTAAATTATCTGATGTTCCTTCTATGGTTAAAATTTCTTTACCAATTGCATAAGAAACAGGAACACTACAAGATTTTATTAAAACACCATCAATTAAAACAGAACAGGCGCCGCACTGACCAACACCGCAACCAAACTTTGTACCTGTTAAACCAACAATATCTCTAATTGCCCATAAAATTGGCATATCATCCTGTACATCAATGGTGTACGATTTTCCGTTAATCGATAAAATTTTACTCACTTCTATTGTTTTAGATGTTACAAGTTACGTATTTGAATTTGAATTAAAAAAAAGAAATTTTAGAACCTTTTATAATTAAAAATTCTAAAAATATCCTTTGAAAGAAAAGGTTGCTTTTTTTTGGAAACTAGCTGCACATCACCTAACATTAAGTAGTTTTGTTCAAGGATTTGAAAAGATGAACATGTACTTAATTTTCGAGTACTCTCTGTTGGCAACCTTTTTTTTTATTTTATTTGAGCAACACCCCAATAATTAAAACTTGCTGGTTTCCAACCCGGAATATACATTACATCCATTTTAGTAATCTTAAAACCATTATTTTGAATGATGGATGGAATATCTTTATGAAGCGTACAACCTCCTCCCAATACTTTCCACGCAGGGTTAATGATTTTTTGCCATTTTTGAGTCGATTTGTCTGGTGCTTTGCCGTGTTCACAAAAAAGGAGTTGTCCATTTGTTTTAAGTACTCTTTTTATTTCCTTAAATGCTGCAATAGTGTCTGGGATAGAGCATAATGTATAGGTCATTACAACAGTATCAAAGCTATTATTCTTTGCAGGGATATCTTCTGCAGATGCTTGCATAAAGTCCACCTGAAAAGGTAAATTCTTAAGGTTACATTTATTTTGATTCCAAATTTCAATTGAAGGGTCTATCGCGGTAAGATGCTTTACATTTTCTAAATGATAGAACGGTAAGTTTAATCCAGAACCTATGCCTATTTCTAATACATTTCCATACGCATAAGGTATTACTTTTTCTCTTTGTTTTTTAGATGAATTTTGTCGGCATGCCCAATCTATAAGTTTAGGAAGCACGTATTTATTATATAATCTCATTATATTACTATTTAATCTCACTTGTTAGTTTCACCGCGAGTTTTTGTATTGAAAATTGTGATTTTGTGAACGTACAATTTCCATCCCAGTGCTAG
>JANQTQ010000150.1 GCA_030731625.1 Polaribacter sp.
GATGATGAATGGAATCAAGGGGAAGAAATTCCGTTATTTAATATGGCAGAAGCTGGGGAAGAAATTTCTATGGAAACCTGTTTTGTTGATGAAATTTTACCCGAAGAAAATAGTAAACTTATTTATGTATACGATTTCTTAAAAATGTGGACCTTTTATGTGGATGTTGTAGAAATTTCATCAGAAGTAAAAGAAAATTTACCAGAAACCATTTTATCATTTGGTGAAATTCCAGAAAAAGAACCTAAAAAAGAATTTGTTGCAGATAATTTTGGTGATGATTTTGATGATGAAGATATAGATGATTTAAACGAAAATCATGGTCATTATGATGATTATGATTTTACAGATTATTAATTCATTCGTGTAATTAAAAATTATGTAATTGTTTAATCGGTTAATTGTTTGTAAATATTTACTTTTAATTTGCAATTAAACAATTACACAGACTTACGTAACAAAAGTGTAAATTAGTCGTCTAAATACTTTAACCGACTAAAACAACTTCTTTGAAAACAATCTTATCTCTTAAAAATCTCTATAAAAAATACGGTAAAGTTCACGCAGTAAATAATCTTTCTTTTGATATTCAAAAAGGAAATGTTTACGGAATTTTAGGTCCAAATGGAAGTGGAAAATCTACCACTTTAGGAATTATTTTAAATGTTGTAAACAGAACTTCTGGCGATTTCTCTTGGTTTGAGGGAAAATTAACAACGCACGAAGCACTTAAAAAAGTGGGTGCAATTATAGAGCGACCAAACTTTTATCCGTACATGACAGCAACTCAAAATTTAGCGTTGATTTGCAAGATAAAAGGAATATCAACAGAAAAGATTGATGAAAAACTTACAATAGTTAATCTTTTTGAGAGAAGAGACAGTAAATTTAGCACGTTTTCTTTAGGAATGAAACAACGTTTGGCAATTGCTTCGGCGTTATTAAATGATCCAGAAATCTTAATTTTAGACGAACCAACAAATGGTTTAGATCCGCAAGGAATTCACGAAATTCGCCAAATAATAAAATCAATTGCAGCAAACGGAACTACTATTTTATTGGCTTCTCACCTTTTAGATGAAGTTGAAAAAGTGTGTTCTCATGTGGTCGTTATTAGAAATGGTATAAAATTATATAGTGGTCGTGTAGATGAAATGACGGCTTCTTTTGGTTTATTAGAATTAAAAATTGATGATAAAGAAGATGAATTAATTAAATTACTAGAAAACCATGAGGCAATTGGTAAAATATCCAAAGATCACGACACATTAATTGCAACTTTAAATCGTAATGTCTCATCCGCAGAAATAAATACTTATTTGTTTAAAAACGGAATTGTTTTATCGCATTTAGTAAAACGCAAACCAAGTTTAGAACAACAATTTTTAGATTTAACAAACAACAATTAATCACAAAAAAGTCTGTTCAAAACAGAGTCAAAAACAATTCATCCCAAAACATAAAACGTCATGTTAAGATTACTAACTATAGAATTTCATAAATTAAAATACAATAGAGCTAGTAAAGTATTATCAATCATTTACTTTGGTTTGCTAACTTCTATTGCATTAATTGCTGCCATTAAATTTGAATTTGGTAATTTTAAATTGCATTTAGCAGATGCAGGAATTTTCAACTTCCCATATATTTGGCACTTTAACACCTACATTGCTGCTATTTTAAAATTCTTTTTATTGTTAGTAATTGTTTCCATGATGTCTAACGAATACAGTTATAAAACCTTAAAACAAAACTTAATAGATGGTTTAAGTAAAAAGGAATTTATTTTATCAAAATTCTATACAGTCATTGCTTTTGCTTTAGTTTCTACCATTTTTGTTTTCATAGTTTCGTTAGTTTTAGGTTTGGTATATTCAGATTATAATGAATTACCTATTATTTTTTCTGATTTAGATTACTTATTGGCATTTTTTATAAAATTAGTAGGTTTTTTCTCTTTTGGATTATTTTTAGGAATCCTTGTAAAACGCTCTGCTTTTGCAGTTGGTGCAATGTTTGTTTGGCTAATTGCCGAAAGTATGTTTAAAGGTTATTTATACTGGGCTTTTAAAGACGCAGTACATACAGGAGATAAAGTTGATGGAATAATGCAATTTTTACCTTTAGAAGCCATGACTAATTTAATAAAAGAACCTTTTTCTAGATTAGGCGCAGTAAGATCTGCAGCAAATACAATGGGTGAAGTTTTTACTAAAAGTTATGCAGTAGAATTCACAACCATTTTAATCGTATCATTCTGGACTTTTGTCTTTATTTACTTGTCTTTTGCATTGTTAAAAAAGAGGGATTTGTAATTCTTTTTAGATATATTTGATGTTTGTTTAACAAACATTATAGAATGAAGAAATTATTTCCGTTTTTATTATTATTTTTTGCATTAAATATATTTTCTCAAAAGGAAGCTAACTATTGGTTTTTTGGTGAAGGTGCTGGTTTAAATTTTAGTACAAATCCACCCGATATTTTATCAGGTTCTTTATCTACAGATGAAGGTTCTGCTTCAATTTCTGATAAAGATGGTGTTTTACAATTTTATACAGATGGTTCTATTGTTTACAATAGAACTGGTGCAGTAATTGCAAACGGAACAGATTTATTAGGCGATTCTTCTAGTGCACAATCTGCTATCATTGTTCCTAAACCTTTAGACACTACTATTTATTATATTTTTACGGTTGGTAATCAACAAACCGGAAACAACGGTAATGGGGTAACATTCGCTACTGTTGATATGTCTTTAAACAGTGGTATTGGTGGCGTTACTTCAAAAAACATTATTTTAAGTGGCGCAGAAAGTGCACGAGAAAAAATTACTTCTGTACGAGGTTCAGAGTGCAATACCTTTTGGGTTATAACAGCAGATTCGTTTAACTTTTATAGTTATCTCATCGATAAAAACGGAGTTGTAAATTCCGCAAAGACTTCTCCTCACAGTACTACTTTATCAAATTTAAGAGGATACCTAAAGATTTCTCCAGATGGAAAAACTCTTGTAAATGCTAGTGCAGATTCTGGATCATATATCTACGATTTTGATGCTTTAACGGGACTAGTTACTAATGGAAGAACTCTAGAACTCCCTTCTAGATTCGATGATTTTAATAGGCTTATAGGAGGTTATGGAGTAGAATTTTCTAGAAATAGTAATAAATTATACATTTCAACTGGTGTTCATAGTCAGTTAAATTCAAATACTGGTATAAGAGGTCAAACAGATTTTGCGAGTATTACTCAATTTAATTTAGAATCTAAAAACATTACAGATATAAATGCAAGTGCGCAATTAATATATCAAACAAACTCTGGCTACAGAGGTGCTTTGCAATTGGCTTCCAATGGTAAAATTTACTACGCTAGAAGTAGAACTAATTTTTTAGGAGTTATTAATTCCCCAGAAAAAGATGCTGATGAAATCAATTTTGTAGAAAATGGTTTAAACCTAGATAGAAAAATTTCTACGGAAGGTTTGCCTCCTTTTATTCAATCTTTTTTTCTTGAAATCGAAATCAAAGATACTGCATCAGATATTGTTGTAAATAATCAAGATTTAAAATACTGTATTGGTCAAAATAAAACAATCCAACCAGAAGAGATCATTGGAACTGGAATTAATTATTTATGGACTTTTGATGATGGAATAAATCCTGTAACAACAATTTCTTCATCTCCAACAAATAGAAATTTAGAACTTACAAATATTAGCTTTGCTAACAAAGGCATTTACCAATTAAAAATCACTTTAAAAGATGAATGTGATAATGATATTGAATATAATGGAACTTTTAATGTAGAAGTTTACGATGCTGCTTCAGCTAATGAAACACCAGAAAATATTATTTTTTGTGATATTGATAGAGATGGTTTTAATTCTTTTGATTTACAATCAGCTAAAAATGTTGAAATATTAAACGGCTTAGACGCCTCTATTTTTGATGTTTTATATTTTAAAACCATTGATGA
>JANQTQ010000151.1 GCA_030731625.1 Polaribacter sp.
ATAATAAAAGCTCCTAATACCATTGTACCTATAATTGAACCTACATAAGATTCAAATAAATCTGCTCCCATACCGGCAACATCACCAACATTATCACCAACATTATCTGCAATAGTTGCAGGGTTTAAAGGATGATCTTCAGGAATTCCTGCTTCTACTTTACCAACTAAATCTGCACCAACATCGGCAGCTTTAGTATAAATACCTCCACCAACACGTGCAAACAATGCAATAGAGGATGCTCCTAAAGAAAACCCAGAAAGTACATTTAATACCATTGATAAGTTTTCTGCTCCAGGCCACATTGTTTGGTATATAATAAATAGACCACTTAATCCTAAAATTCCTAAACCTACAACACCTAATCCCATAACAGCACCACCGGCAAAAGCAACTTCTAATGCTCTTCCTAAAGATTCTTTAGCTGCTTGTGTAGTTCTAACATTTGCTTTTGTTGCTACTTTCATACCAATGAAGCCTGCTAGAGCAGAACAAATTGCACCTATAATAAAGGATACAGCAACCATTCCGTTAGAGCCAACTTCTGCATTTCCTTTAAAGAATAAAAGAATTGCTACAGCAATTACAAAAATTGCTAAAACTTTGTACTCTGCTTTTAAGAAAGCCATTGCTCCATCTGCAATGTTTTTTGCAATACGTGACATCTTTTCATCACCAACTTCTTGTTTAGAAACCCAACCGCTTTTTAAAAAAACGAAGATTAAAGCTACCACCCCAAAAAGTGGTAGAAATTTTACTAATAATTCCATATTTACTGATTTTAATTTATTTTATTTTTGACGGGCTAAAGTAATAAAAAAACATATAACAAAAAAAGCTACCCTAAATTAAGGATAGCTCATTTTTTGAACATTATTTTATTAATTTCATAATTTAGATTGTGAAAGTTCTCTTTTTCTTGTGTTCACTATTATCATAACGTTCTACACATTCATGATAAATTTTAATAGCAGCAGCTGCATCTCCCCAACCTCCAGTATCAACTTTTTTCTTTTCTAAGTCTTTATAAACTTGAAAAAAGTGTTCAATTTCTTTTAGTCTGTGTGGATTTAAATCTGCAATATCTGATTTGTTACTCCAAATTGGATCTGAAACAGGTACACAAATAATCTTTTCATCTGGTCCTTTTTCATCTGTCATGTAGAATACTCCAATTGGTCTAACTTCCATAACTACCATTGGATATGTTGGTTGGTGTCCTAAAACAAGTACGTCTAAAGGATCTGAATCTAGTGCCAAAGTTTCTGGAATAAATCCATAATCACCTGGGTACATCATTGAAGAAAATAACATTCTGTCAAAACGGATTTTGTGAAGGGTAAAATCGTATTCGTATTTATTTCTACTTCCCTTAGGAATTTCTATTAAAACGTCAAATGTTAGTTTTTTTACTGGTTCTTTGCTCATAATTTAATTTGTTTTCGTTGAATTGAAAACAAAAATAGGCATAAATTAAAGTTTAATTTAGGTTTTGAGCTATAATTTACGCAATGGTTTTCGGTTGTAATTGTGTGCATCAATAAACTAGAAAATAAAAATCCTAATCGATCTATATCAAAAAGGATTTTTTAATCAGTTAGCTGCATATTTGTTTTTTATCATATTAATAAAAAACACAACTAAAATTTGCTAAATCAGCGGAAAACAGAAATAACGAATGTACTCAGAATAACTAGTAATTTTTTTTACTGAAGTAAATTTACCATGAAAGTTCCTCGGTTTGTTTAGTTATATTCTTTTGTAGACGATCACTTCATTTAAAAACTAAAATTTACTCCTGCTGTTATACCAAATTTTCTTGCATTTGCATTTTCTAAATAGTTTCCTCGATAATTAAAATCTACTCTAAGTAACTTAAAAATATTTCCAACTCCTACACTATATTCGTAGTAAGGTTTTGATGAAGGAGCAATAAGTGGAATTTCTACACTATTTCCTGTAGTACTTAACAACCTGTTTTCTTCGGATAATTGTCCCCAAAAGGCTTTAAAACCTATGATAGTTCTTAATTTAGTCTTTTTTAACAACGGAATTCTAGAAAAAATTCGACCATTAAAATTATGTTCTAAATGCAGAGATGAGTATGTGTCTGTTGCAAATTCATAGAAATCTAACAAATTAAAAGTATTATCAAATGTAAAATAAGTTTGATTTCCTGGTGCAATATGTAATAATGCTAGCGGAACTTCTCCAAAAGTTTTACCTGTTTCTAATGAGGTAGTTAGTCTTCCTAAACTACCAATTTGCCATAAGTTATAAAATGAAAATTGAACTTTAGTATAATCAAAATCACTATTTAAAAAACCTTCAATTCCTTTACTTACTTGCATAAAATATTTAGTGTAGTAGTAATTAGAAACTTCTCTTTTAACACCAAAGCCAGTCATTTTTCTTTTTGGATAATATCCTATAGAAAATTGCGATTCAAACTGATTTATAGTTGAAGAAATCCCTGTAGATGATTCAGTATTATTATAATCTAAACTAAAAGTTTCTGATGCAGAGCTTAATGTTTTGTAATTTGCAGAAAGCTTAAATTCTAAATTTTTAAAAGGTTCTATTTCTGCTGTAACGTTTGTTAAATTGATGTTTGTAAGTTTATCATTTGTGCCAGTACTTATTAACGAAGAAGAGCCGTTACTTCTACCTAAAACATCTGTAGAAGCTGTAAGAGTTGCACCTATTTGTTCAATATCATTTCTATTACCTGCAGATAAAATAAATCTGTTTTTTTGATTGATAAGCCATTTGGCTTGGTATCCATATTTAAATTGTTCGTCTTTTAAGCCATAAGCTGTGTAAGCTTCTAATCTAAAAAGGTCGTTAATTGTTTTAAAAGTTCTACCACCAACACGAATTCTTAATCCTTCTACATCGTTAAAACCAAAAGTAGAAAATATGGGTCCATAATCTAAATTTAATTTTTCAATTTGAAAATAGCCAGACGATAAAGTTTCTACGCCTTTAGAGAAATTTTTAAACTTTTTAACGGTCTTTAATGTGTCAAGTAATTTGTAAACTCCTTTTTCGTCTTCATTTAAGGCTTCGAGTCTATTAGAGTCCCAAAATTCTTTTGGTCTGGTGTAAATTGTATCAGAAAAAGCAGTGTATTTGTTTTTATTGAAAAAGTTTTTTTGAGTGATTGGTTTGTTGAATTCGTAATCTTTATAAATGGTAGTTCTTTTACCATAAACGCCTCTTGATTCTTCTTTTTTATTGAGTGCAAAATCAGATAGAAAATAATCTCTTTTTAAAACAAAAATAGAATCGTTAAGTATGTCAAACTCTTGCTCTATATAGATATCTTTTACCCAATTAATGTTAGCATTTTTAGGAACCTGCATGTTAATATTCTTAATTGCATAGGTGCTATCATTTACCCAGAAATTTCCTTTAAAAGTTAACTCATTATTTCTTCTTGGATAATAGATAATGTTATAGCACCATTTTTCACCAATAAAAGCGCTATCTGCTAGTACATAATTGTAATTATTTATACCCGTTTTAGACAACGGACTTACAAAGCTTTTGTCAAAAAATTTTAAGTAATTATCGTAAATATTGTATTCTGGATATAGGTTTTCTATATAATCGGTTAATTCTTGATTATTCTTAAACCCCGAATTCTGATTTGCAATAACTACTTCTTTACTTTTTTGTTGGATGTTGTCACCATAAACTTCAAAAAGAGTTTCGTTTAAAAAAATAGGTAAATAAGATTTACCAGTTAAACTTGAAGTGTCTATATCCTTAAAAATAAATTCTAACCCTTTAAAGATTTTTTTGTTTTTTAACTCATCATCTACCGTATTTAGGTCAAATTCTATTTTTTGATATTTTTTAAATTTGTAATGGTTAAAATGGCTGAGTCCGTTTTTACGTTTCTGTGCCCATATTTTTCTAAGAATATCTATGGCAGGATTGTTTTTTTTAGGTTGTTTACCAGATACAATAAATATACTTTTTAAAGATTCTTGTACTTCTTCTAATTCAATTTTTAAGTTGTAGGAAATCCTTTTTTCTAATTTAAAAAGTAATGTTTTGTAGCCGATAGATGAAATTTCTATTTCTTTCCAAAGTTTATCAGACTCTATATAGAATTTTCCATCTTCTCCACTAACTACTCCTTCAGTTGAGTTTTTAAATTGAATACTACAATATGGAATTGGCTCATTATTTTGATCAGTAATAACCCCACTAACTTTTGTTTGGGCAAATAACGTAATTGAAAACGAGAAAAATAGGATATAAATTAAGGGTAAATATAATTTCATGATTAAGAATACTTCTTTTTTGTTTTGATGAATTAAATAACGGGTGGGTTATATAATTATTCTTTCTGTCGATTATTATTTAATTACTTACTGTATAAGTTTAAATTTTATAAATAAATGTCAGATTATTTGAAACCACTTAAGTTTAGTTGATTTGGAGCTTTTGTTCTTATAAACGTTAAGCAAAAAAAAAGACTAATAAATATTTATTAGCCCTTTTTGTATTCTAAAATGTATAAAATTATTTTTTATACATTACTTCTTTTACTGCTTTAACAACATCAGTATGGTTAGGAATCCAAGTCTCAAATAAAACAGGAGAATATGGAGCAGGTGTATCTGCTGTAGTTATTCTTTTGATAGGTGCATCTAAAAAGTCGAATGCTTCTTCTTGAACTCTATAAGTAATTTCTGTTGAAACACTTGCAAAAGGCCACGCTTCTTCTAAAATTACTAATCTATTTGTTTTTTTAACAGATTTAATGATTGCTGCATGATCCATAGGTCTTACAGTTCTTAAATCTATAATTTCTACCGAAATATTTTCTTTAGCTAATTCTTCTGCAGCTTTGTAAGCTTCCTTAATAATTTTTCCAAAAGAAACAATAGTTACATCAGTTCCTTCTCTTTTTATTTCAGCAACTCCAATAGGAATAATGTATTCTCCTTCTGGAATTTCCATTTTATCTCCATACATCTGCTCAGATTCCATGAAAATAACCGGATCATCATCTCTAATTGCAGCTTTTAATAAACCTTTTGCATCATAAGGATTAGAAGGTACAATTACTTTTAAACCTGGCGTGTTTGCAAACCAGTTTTCAAAAGCTTGAGAGTGTGTTGCTCCTAATTGACCAGCAGAACCTGTAGGTCCTCTAAAAACAATAGGGCAATTGAATTGACCACCAGACATTTGTCTAATTTTTGCTGCATTGTTTATAATTTGATCAATACCAACTAAAGAGAAGTTAAAGGTCATGTATTCTACAATAGGTCTGTTGCCATTCATAGCAGAACCAATTGCAATACCTGCAAAACCTAGCTCTGCAATAGGAGTGTCAATAACTCTTTTTGCGCCGAACTCATCTAGCATTCCTTTACTGGCTTTGTAAGCACCATTGTATTCGGCAACTTCTTCTCCCATTAAATAAACGCTTTCATCTCTACGCATTTCTTCGCTCATTGCTTCGCAAATTGCTTCTCTGAATTGAACTGTTTTCATTTTTCTTAAATAGTTGTTTATGATAAAAAAACAAAAGTAAGAAATTTGAAGTAATCAAAAGACTACTTTATTCCATAAATTAAAACATTTTTTAGTATTATTATTTCTATTTAAATCAAAGAGAATTTTTTAATGTTAAAAAAAGAGTTTTTTTTGATCAATAAAGTTGGAATTTGGTATGTATTTTGATTCTCATCGTTGACTAAAGTATGGTCTAACTAGTTTATATTTGTTTTTGTAAAATAAAAAATAATCTTCTTAAAAATAACCAATCAAAATTAAATTTAAAATCATGAACATTCAACGCTTCTATTTCTTTGTTACCATTAATTTATTAATGATTTTTAACATAAATTCTCAAGAACCTTTATCAGAAGGTACTAAAAATGATTGCGACAATTGTAAAGTTAAACCAGGAGATTTATCTCAATTTAGCGATGCTTTAAAAGACTCTAAAATACATTATTACACAAATTCTGGTACACTAAAATTAGATTTAAAAAAGGCGCAAGAGATTTGTGATGTAAACTATTTTGCAGCTTGTGATGGTTTAATGGTATTAACTTCAACAGGGAAAAAGAATGATAGAACAGAGATAAGACAAAATAAAAACCTAAGTTTAAATAAATATAGTGCAATGGATTTTTCTGCAGTTATACAGAATGCACCAACATCAAATCCAAAAAAAGGAGTAACAATTGGGCAAATTCATAATGATGCAGAGGGTGTAAAAAGACCGCTTTTAAGAGTAGAGATTGCTGGTGGAAATGCAGTTAGAGTGGTTGTTACAGATAGCTACCTTAAAGGTGAAGGCGATACCGATAATGATTTTTTTACTTCATTTAAAGATAAAGATCAAATAGATTGTAAAATTGAGATTAACGGTGCAAATAATAAAATCTCTGTAACTATTAAAAATGTTACTACGGGTAAAAGTGAAACAAAATCATACACTGTTAGTAAATTATGGCTAGAAAAGGATGGTGAGTTTTATTTTAAAGCTGGTGCCTATACGCAGGTCGATGGACCAAAAACAAAAGTAAGTTATAGTAAGTTTGAGTTTTTGTATTAATCTTATTTAGTCTTTTTTAGGCTTGTATCTAAAAATAGAATTATTTACTAAATCGTTTTCGAAAGTGTTAAATATTTTAAAAAATACTATGCATGCATAGTATTTTTTAAAAAAAAAGTGTAATTTCGTCGCAGAATAATTCATTAAAAAACAAAATGTATGAAAATATTGGTATGTATTAGTCACGTTCCTGATACCACTTCTAAAATTAATTTTACAGAAAATGATACAAAGTTTGATATAAACGGAGTTCAGTTTGTAATTAATCCTTATGATGAATTTAGTCTTACAAGAGCAATGTGGTTTAAAGAAAATCAAGGAGCAAGTGTAACGGTTGTAAACGTAGGAAATGCTTCTACAGAGCCAACTTTACGTAAAGCTTTAGCTATTGGTGCAGACGATGCGGTTCGTGTAAATATGGAAGCTATTGATGGTTTATCCGTTGCTAAACAATTGGTAGAAGTTGTAAAAAATGGTGGTTATGATTTAGTTTTAGCGGGTAGAGAATCTATCGATTACAATGGAGGAATGGTTCCTGGAATGTTAGCTTCTTTACTAGATTTTAATTTTGTTAATGGCTGTGTAGGAATGGAAATTGAAGGTTCATCAGTAAAATTAACTAGAGAAATTGATGGTGGAAATGAATCTTTAAGTACTACTTTGCCGTTAGTTGTTGCGGGTCAAAAAGGAATTGTTGAAGAAAAAGATTTGCGTATACCAAATATGCGTGGAATTATGATGGCACGTAAAAAACCTTTAAATGTAGTTGAGCCTGTTGCAGATGAAAGTGCAACATCAATAGAATCATTTTCAAAACCTGCACCAAAAGGAACCGTTAAGTTAGTAGATGCAGATAATATTGATGAGTTAATTAACTTGTTACATAACGAGGCTAAAGTAATATAATACCTGCAATTGTTTAAAAGTTAATTGTGTAAACAGTAGACTTGCTAAACAAATAATTAATAAAAAAATAATTTTGTTAGTATAGTATTTCTAAAAACTAATCACTAACAACTAAAAACTTAAGATATATGTCAGTTTTAGTTTTCGCAGATTCAGCAGAAGGAAAATTCAAAAAGAGCGCTTTTGAAGTGGTTTCTTATGGAAAAAAAGTTGCAGAACAATTAGGAAGCAATTTAGTTGTATTAACAATTAATGCTAGTAAAAATGAAGATTTATATGTTTACGGAGCCGAAAAAGTAATTTCAGTATCTAACGATGCTGTACAAACTTTTAATGCTAAAGCATATGCATCAATTATAAAACAAGTTGCAGATGCACAAGGCTCGTCTGTTGTAATTTTAGATTCTAGTATAGATGGCCTATTTGTTGCGCCAATGGTTGCAGTAGCTTTAAATGCAGGGTATGCATCTAATGTCGTTGCTTTGCCAAGTGCTACGAGTCCGTTTACAGTAAAAAGAAAAGCGTTTTCTAGTAAAGCATTTTCAAATACGGTAATTTCTTCGGATAAAAAAGTAATCGGAGTTTCTAAAAATGCGTACGGAATTCACGAAAATGCGGTTTCTGGAACCATAGAAACTTTTGATGCTGTAATTTCTGAAGCAGATCTAAGAATAAAATCAGAAAAAAATGAAAAATTTTCTGGTAAGGTAACAATTGCAGATGCAGATATTGTAGTTTCTGCAGGAAGAGGTTTAAAAGGACCAGAAAATTGGGGAATGATAGAGGAGTTAGCAGATGTTTTAGGTGCTGCAACGGCTTGTTCTAAACCCGTTTCAGATTTGGGTTGGAGACCTCATGGAGAACATGTTGGACAAACAGGAAAACCTGTTGCATCAAACTTATATATTGCCATCGGAATTTCTGGAGCAATTCAACATTTAGCAGGAATTAATGCATCAAAAGTAAAATTAGTTATCAACACAGATCCAGAAGCACCTTTCTTTAAAGCTGCAGATTATGGAATTGTTGGTGATGCTTTTGAGGTAGTTCCTAAATTAATAGAGAAGCTAAAAGCTTTTAAGCAAGCTTAATTCAAATATTCAAACAATGTTTCTAAAACCTACTTAGTTTAACTTTGTAGGTTTTTACTTTTAATAAAAACTATAGAAATAAAAGTTATCAATCTATTATTTTTATTAAATTGTGCCCACTAAAAAAGTTGAATCTAACCTTGTTTTTTTTAGTTAGAAACTTTTTTATATTTTAAAAAACATATGAGTTTAATATTACTTACTATAAAGGGAATTTCTTACAGTCAAACTCAAAGCGGTGCGTATGCATTGGTTTTAAGTGAAATGGAAGGAACAAGAACCTTACCTATTATTATTGGAGCCTTTGAAGCACAATCAATAGCAATTGCTTTAGAAACAGAAATAAGACCTCCAAGACCACTAACACACGATTTATTTAAAACATTTGCAGATACTTTTGATGTTTACGTTAAAGAAGTAATTATTCATAAATTGGTAGATGGCGTTTTCTTTTCTAGTTTAATTTGCGAAAGAGAAGGTAAAGAAGAGGTAATTGATACCAG
Organism: Polaribacter sp.; assembly: GCA_030731625.1. GTDB lineage: Bacteria > Bacteroidota > Bacteroidia > Flavobacteriales > Flavobacteriaceae > Polaribacter. Next base: position 9,090 of record JANQTQ010000151.1, read on the forward strand.
AACTTCGGATGCAATTGCAATTGCGGTTCGGTTTAATGCACCAATTTACACGTATGAAAATATTTTAGATAAAGCAGGTATTTATTTAAAAGTAGAGGAAGAAATGGCTTTTGAAAACAAAGAAGAGTCTGTAGTAGTTTCTTTAAAAACGGAAGAAACACCTAAAAAAGATGAAAATATTTTCTCTAGTTTAACCTTAGCAGAATTAAATAATCAATTAAACAATGCGGTTACGGATGAAAATTACGAGCTTGCTGCAAAAATTAGAGACGAAATTAGCAATCGTTCTTAAATTCGTATCCTTATGAAAAAACTTTTTATTCTTTTATTTTCAATCGTTTCAATCGTTTCATATTCTCAAGAAATAGAACAAGATTGGAGCTTTTCATCCATCAAAAAAAATGATGGAAAAGACTTTATTACATTAGATTCTACAGATGTTTTTAAACTAAAGGACGGAAAATTTGTAGTTTCTGTAAAAGAGAATAATTATTTAGTAGGTTCTGGAAATTACATTCATCAGAATAATTTATTAATTTTTAATTTTAAACAACCAAAAGATACTGTTAGATATTTTAACATTGTTTCTTCTGATGTTGCTAGTTTGATTCTGTCAGAAAATAACATCGTTTTTAATTTATCATCAAACTTAACAACAAGTGAGGTACTTACCCAAAAGGAACTTAATTTAGGTGAAGAAGATTTAAATGCAACCAAGGATGCTTCTAATGCTATTTTACCAAGTCAAGGGTTTTCTATAGACACCTTATGGCGCGGAGTTTTAGGAATGATTTCTTTAATTTTAATTGCATTTTTATTTAGTTCTAACAAAAAGGCAATAGATTGGAAAAAAGCCGGAATTGGTTTATCTCTTCAATTAATAATAGCAATAGGAGTTTTAAAAATTCCTTTTGTTCAAAAGGCGTTTGAATTAGTTGGAAAACTTTTTATTGAAATTTTAGAATACACAAAAGCAGGAAGTAAGTTTTTGTTTGATGGATTAATTGCAGATATGGATACTTTTGGATACATTTTTGCTTTTCAGGTTTTACCAACAATTATCTTCTTTTCGGCATTAACATCGCTATTATTTTATTTAGGTATTATACAAAGAGTGGTAAAACTTTTAGCAATCGTTTTATCTAAATTCTTAGGAATTTCTGGAATGGAAAGTTTGTCTGTTGCAGGTAATATTTTCTTAGGACAAACAGAAGCACCACTTTTAATTAAGGCTTATTTAGAAAAAATGAATAAGTCGGAAATGTTGTTAGTAATGATTGGAGGAATGGCAACTGTGGCAGGTGCTGTTTTAGCGGCTTATATTGGTTTTTTAGGTGGTGGAGACAAAGAATTAGAATTGGTTTTTGCAAAACATTTATTAGCAGCCTCTGTAATGGCAGCACCCGGAGCAATTGTTATTTCTAAAATTTTATATCCGCAAACAGAAAAAGTAAATACCGATGTAACCGTTTCTCAAGAAAAAATTGGATCAAATCTTTTAGATGCAATTGCAAACGGAACAACAGAGGGATTACGTTTAGCAGTAAATGTTGGTGCAATGTTGCTAGTTTTTGTTGCTGTAATTGCGATGTTAAATGGTGGTTTAGGTTTAATTGGTAACATTACTTCTTTAAATGAAATTATTGCGGCAAATACAGCGTATGACAAACTTTCTATAGAATTTTTATTAGGATATGCTTTTGCACCGTTAATGTGGTTAATTGGTGTTCCTTCTGTAGATATGACTTTAATGGGGCAGTTGTTAGGAATTAAATTGGCAGCAAGCGAATTTATTGGATATATTCAATTGGCAGAACTAAAAGATGTTGCAAACGGAATCCATTTAAACTACGATAAATCGATTATCATGGCAACGTATATGTTGTGCGGTTTTGCAAATTTCGCATCTATTGGAATACAAATAGGGGGAATTGGTTCTTTAGCGCCAGGACAAAGAAAAACATTGTCAGAATTTGGTATGAAAGCCTTAATTGGTGGTACAATTGCTTCTTTAATGTCTGCAACTATTGCAGGAATGATTATTGGGTAAAAGTGTAATTGTTTAAACGTTTAGTTCTCTAATCGTCAAATCATGTACATAATTAACAGGTAAAAGCTTACACAAAAAATGAAACAATATCACGATTTAGTAAAACACGTTTTAGAAAACGGAAATGAAAAAGGAGATAGAACAGGAACAGGAACAAAAAGTGTTTTTGGCTATCAAATGCGTTTTGATTTAAGTGAGGGTTTCCCAATGGTAACTACCAAAAAGTTACACTTAAAAAGTATTATTTATGAATTACTTTGGTTTATTAAAGGTGATACAAATATTAAATATTTACAAGAAAACGGGGTAAGAATCTGGAATGAATGGGCAGATGAGAATGGCGATTTAGGGCCTGTTTATGGTCATCAATGGCGCAATTGGAATAGCGATGAGGTAGATCAGTTAAAAGAGGTTATTGATACCTTAAAGAAAAACCCTAACTCTAGAAGAATGTTGGTTTCTGCTTGGAATCCATCAGTTTTGCCAGATACAAGTATTTCTTTTTCAGAAAATGTAGCAAACGGAAAAGCAGCATTACCTCCTTGCCATGCATTTTTTCAATTTTATGTTTCTAACGGAAAATTATCTTGTCAATTATATCAAAGAAGTGCAGATATATTTTTAGGAGTTCCTTTTAATATTGCGTCTTATGCTTTATTTACAATGATGATTGCACAAGTTTGTGGATACGAAGCAGGAGATTTTATTCACACTTTTGGTGATGCACATATTTATAACAATCACAAAGAGCAATTAGAGCTACAATTATCTAGAGATATTAGACCGTTACCAAAGATGAAAATAAATCCTGCTGTAAAAGATATAGAAAATTTTACATTTAATGATTTTGAACTACAAGATTACAATCCGCATCCTCATATAAAAGGAGCAGTTGCTATATAAAAAAAAGAGCTTTCAATTAATTTGAAAGCTCTTTTTTTTTCTTTTACATAAAATTAATTTTATAATTTTATAACTGCATTTTCAGAACCAGCATATTCGTTCCAAATATAAGAATCTGCTTCTTCATCATTTACAAAAGTGCTATCAACTAAGTATCTAAATTCGTAAGATTGGTCAGATTCTAAATCAACAGTACCTTTAAAAGTTCCGTTTTTTAATTTTTTAAGAGGTGTTGCTTTCTCATTCCATTCATTAAAACTTCCTACAACCGCAACTTTTTTAGCTTCTTCAGCAGCTAAAGTAAAAGTTACTTTACAAACCGGTTTGCTTTTCAAAAATTGTTTTTTAATTGCCATAATTTATTAATTATAAATTCGTTGGTAAAAATATGTAAGAATTAATAGTTAACAAACTATATTCAATAATAATGATAAAGAATTATTATATTAACAATTTTATACTTGTAAATATCTTGTTTTCTAATTAAAATATAAGTAAAATTATTGTATGTCTAATATGATCTTGTTTTCTTTTTACTTGATTTTCAGTTATTTTGCTCGAAAACGTATTCGTAGAACCTATTTTATTGACTAAAAAGTAGTAAAAACGTCAAATCTCAAAACATTTTCTGTAATTTTGTTTAAAACCGATAGTAAATTTATGATTACAATAATTGCTGCAATCGCAAAAAATAACGCACTGGGTAAAAACAATGAATTAATTTGGCATTTACCCGAAGATTTAAAACGATTTAAAAAAATTACTTCTGGTCATTATATTTTAATGGGTAGAAATACTTTTGAATCTATTGGTAAACCCTTGCCAAATAGAACCACAATTATCATCACAAGAAATAAAAACTATTTTAAAGATGGATGTTTAATTGCCAATAGTTTAGAGGCAGCAATTGAGTTGGCAAATAAAGAAGAGAAAATTTATATCATTGGCGGTGCTCAAATTTATAAATATGCCATCGAAAATAATTTAGCAGATGCTTTAGATATTACCTTAGTGCATCATCAATTTGAAGCAGATGCTTTTTTTCCAGAAATAGATGATACCATTTGGAAAGAAACAAAAAGAGAAGATTTTAAAGCTGATGAAAAAAATAAATTTGATTACAGTTTTATAAGCTACAGAAAAATCAATTAAGTCTATCGGCTCTAAAACCACCACCTAAATTCATTTTATATTTTCTTTGTGCAAACAGAAAATAGTTAAATAGTTTATAGTTTACATCATAACCATAATCTGTATTGGATTGATAATCAATAATGTTTTCGTAAATATTTGGATTAAACTGTTGCGGATTTCTAGCTCTATTATTCCATTCTAAAACCCAAACACTATTTCTAGCTTCTAAATAATCTTGAGAATAAAATCCTGCGGGCTGTGCAATAGAATTTAAAAAGGCATTAAAGCCAATATCAATAATTATGATTTGGTATTCTAAACTATCATTAGCAATTACAACTGGTTCTTCTTTTTCTGTCGTTATACTATTTATGTTTGATGTGCCACAAGCCCAAAAAAAGAGTGAAACTGTAAATAGTACTATTGTTTGTTTTAAAAGTTTCATAATCAGAAGTATTAAGATTAGTAAAGTTCTAAAAAATATTTCAATTTACATTGCGTTTTACATCATTTAACATTAAATTTAAAACTTAAAATTTTTTAAAATGAAAAATAAATTCCTTTTCATATTAATTTTCTTTGCAATAATTTCATGTTCTAAAAGAGTAACAGAAAAGATAGCAGACGCTGATACTTATTCAATTTTAAGTGAAAAGGATAGAGCAACGTTAAAAGATGAACTCTTAGAAGATAGATTAACAAATTTGCTACCAGAATTAATGGATAAATCGGGTATTGATATGTGGCTTTTAATATCTAGAGAATACAATGAAGACCCTGTTTTAAAAACAATGCTGCCGGCAACTTGGTTAAATGCAAGAAGAAGAACAATTATTGTTTTTTACAGAAATAAAGAAAAAAACACGCTAGAAAGATTAGCAGTCGCTAGATATGATATTGGAAATAGCATAAAATCTGCTTGGAATAAAGAGCTAGAACCAAATCAATGGAAGGCATTAGCGGAAATTATAAAAGCTAGAAATCCAGATAAAATAGGAATTAATTTTTCTAAACATTTTGCTTTGGCAGATGGCTTAGTAAAAACAGATTATGATGAATTAAGAGAGAATTTATCTGTAGAATTAAGTTCTAAATTAGTTTCTGCAGAAAATTTAGCCATTGCTTGGATAGAAACTAGAACAGCAAAAGAAATGGCTTTGTTTAAACAATTAGTTAAAATTACACACGATATTATCGACGAAGCTTTTTCTGAAAAAGTGATTATTCCGGGTAAAACAACTACAGATGATATCGTATGGTTTTTACGTCAAAAAGTAACTGATTTGGGATTAGAAACATGGTTTCATCCAACTATCGATGTGCAAAGAAATAACGTAATTTTAAAATCAGAAAAAGAATCTTTTTCTAAAGATAAAGAACAACAAACTATCCTAAAAGGCGATTTATTACATTGCGATTTTGGCATCAGTTATATTGGTTTACATACAGATTGTCAGCAACACGCCTATGTTTTAAAAGATGATGAACATAAAGTTCCTGAATTTTTAGCGGATGCTTTTCAAAAAGGAAATAGATTGCAAGATATTTTAACGAGTACGATGAAGCTTGGTAAAACCGGAAATGAAATATTAGCAGCATCTTTACAGCAAGCAAAAAATGAAGAATTATTACCATCAATTTATACGCATCCTTTAGGAACTTATGGGCACAGCGCTGGTACAACAATTGGTATGTGGGATTCTCAAGAAGGTGTGCCTTTTAACGGTGAGTATCCTTTGCAAAAAAATACCGTGTATGCAATTGAACTAAATACAACAGTTGTTGTAAAAGAATGGAACCAAAGTATTCGAATTATGTTAGAAGAAGCAGGTTTTTTTGGTGATGGTTTTTTTGAATATGTAAACGGAAGGCAAATGGCCATTAAACCCATAAAAATAAATTAAATGAGACACAGATGTTTTTGGGTTACAGATAGTAAATTGTATCAAGAGTATCATGATAATGAATGGGGAAAACCTGTTTTTGATGATGCAACTTTGTTTGAGTTTTTAATTCTTGAAACCTTTCAAGCGGGTTTAAGTTGGATTACTATTTTAAACAAAAGAGAAAATTTTAGAAAGGCATTTGATAATTTCGATTACAAAAAGATTGCAAAATATCCAGAAGAAAAATGCGAATCTTTATTGTTAGACGCAGGGATCATCAGAAATAAACTAAAGATAAAAGGTGCTATAACTAATGCGCAATTATTTTTAGAAATTCAGCAAGAATTTGGTTCTTTTTCAACGTTTATTTGGTCTTATGTAGATCATAAACCAATTATCAATAAATTTAAAGAAAGAAAAGAAGTGCCAGCAACAACTTCTTTGTCTGATAAATTATCAAAAGATTTAAAAAAACGAGGATTTAAATTTGTAGGATCAACAGTAATGTATGCGTACATGCAAGCTGTTGGAATGGTAAATGATCACACTACAGATTGTTTTAAGCATACGAGTTAAAATATTTATGATACATAAAACAAAAGACCCCGGTTTTGGTTATAATTCAAAAGAAAATGCAAAAAGCATTATAAATGATAATGGCAGCAGCAATGTGTTGCACGTTAACAGAAAAATAAATACAAACGATTTATATACCTTTTTTGTTGATATTTCTTGGACCCAGTTTTTTTTACTGATTGTATTAGCTTACACACTTTTAAATGTGTTTTTTGGTTTGATGTATGTTGCTATTGGGATAGAGCAAATAACACAAACTAGAGGATCTTTCTTTGCCGATTTTTTAAACGGTTTTTTCTTTAGTGCCCAAACGTTAACTACAGTTGGTTATGGAGGAATTGCACCAGAAGGAATTGCATCAAACCTAATAGCTGCCTTTGAAGCGATGATTGGTTTGTTAGGTTTTTCATTTATTACGGGTTTATTATATGGCCGTTTCTCTAAACCAAAAGCATCTATAAAATTTAGCGAAAACTTAATTTTAAGAGATTTTAATAATGGCAAAGCGTTAATGTTTAGGTTGATGAATAGTAGAAAAACAGTAATGATTGAGCCAGAAATTAATGTGACGCTATCAATTACAGAAAAAAGTGAAAATGGCGAGTTTAAACGTGATTTTTATACACTAAATTTAGAAAGAAATAGAATAATGTACATGCCAACAATTTGGACAATAGTTCATGAAATAGATTCAGAAAGTGTGTTGTTTAAATATACAAAAGA
>JANQTQ010000152.1 GCA_030731625.1 Polaribacter sp.
ATCAATCTCTACAGATTTTATTTTTTTATCAGTTTTAAATGAATATGTTGGATATGCCCAACCCCAATCTTTAAGAATTGTAGCCGTTGTTGGCTTACTACCTCTCATCATCTCTAAAGGAATGTTATAGCTCTGTTTTGTATCATCAATATATGTTACTTCTACATCAATAGGCATTGGCATTTGACCGATTCTTTCCAAAGTAATTTCATTTCCTTCAACAGATTTTACACCATAATCTATCGTATGCGTAGTTTGGGTCCATTCGTTTAAATACCAACCTAAATCTAAACCAGAAACTTTTTCCATAGTACGTTTTATATCATTTGGCGTTGGATGTTTAAAACTAAAATCTGTGAAATATTTTTTAATTCCTTTGGCAACATTTTCTTTACCAATAACATATTCTAATTGTGATAAGAAAATATTTCCTTTAGAATAACTAGCTGTACCATATGCCCAATTTGTATTATATCTGTCTGCATGTGTAGATAATGATTCTTCATAACCTTTAGCTACAATCGTTTTATAACCTCGATAAGAACCCGCATGCGGATTTTCTTTACCTCCTTCTAAGATTTCATTTTCTGCCATATTAGAAATATAACTGGTAAAACCCTCATCCATCCAAGGATGTAAACTTTCGTTAGAAGCTAATAAGAACTGAAACCATGTGTGTGCCATTTCGTGTGCAGTTACACCAAATAAACTACCGTAGCTTCTTTTTCCGGTAACAAGAGTAGCCATTGCATATTCCATGCCGCCATCTCCACCCTGAATTACAGAATATTGTTTATACGGATATTGTCCAACATGCTCGCTATAGAACCTCATTAAATATGCAACTTTAGGCTGAAAATCTTTCCAACTTTTTAAAAAATTCTCATCCAAAGAATTCTTGTAATAGAAATGTAAATCAATACCGTTATCCATTTTTAGAATATCATGAATATATGCCGGATCTGCAGCCCAAACAAAATCATGAACTTTTGGCGCTTTAAAATGCCACGTTAATTTATCTCCTTTAGGTAATTTTAACGCTACATTTTTATCTTCGTAACCATGCCCAATTTCTTGCGGATTTTGCAAATAACCTGTTCCACCAATTGTAAAGCTTTTATCAATATGAATGGTTACATCAAAATCTCCCCAAACTCCTTGAAATTCTCTAGCGATATAAGGAGGAGTATGCCATCCTTGAAAATCATATTCTGCCATTTTTGGATACCATTGCGCCATAGAAAGGGCAATATCTTCACTGCTATTTCTACCAGATCTACGAATTTGAATCGGAACCTGTGCTTCAAAATTCATATTAAAAGTTACACTTTCGCCAGATTTAATTGGTTTGTGTAAGGTAACTTCTAAAATAGTACCAACAGTTTCAAAAGAAACTGCTGTACCATTTTGTTGTAAACTATTTACTTTGATGTAACCTATTTCGTTAGGTTTTAATTTGCTAATTCTATCGCCAACTCTTCTATCTGGATCTGCAATATTTAATGATCGAACATCCATTTGAGAACCCGGCTGAAATGCATTAAAATACAAATGATAAAACACTTTATTCAATTCATCTGGTGAGTTATTTGTATAGACTAACTTTTGCTTTCCTTGATATTGATAGTTGTTTACGTCCATATCAATATCCATAGTATAATCTACATGCTGTTGCCAATAACCCGAATTATTTTGGATATTAGTAGCTACTTTTTCCGATTTTTTTGTTTGAGCAAACGAAATTACCATCACAAAGAAGAATAATAAAGAAAGTGCTTTTTTCATAATTGATTGTTTTTTAAGTTGATTACTTACCATTTACCATTTTGTCTGCCATTAATAAAGCATTGTAAGCATTTACTACTCTACCAGAAACTGATAAATCTGTAAAAGGCACTAATTCTCCAGTAGGATTTTCTCTACTTTGAGAACCTGGTTTGATAACATCAATAGAAATTAATGTCCCAGAATTCATTAAAATATGTTTTACTTGACTAGCAGTTAATTTAGGATAATAAGAACGAACTAATGCAGCAACACCAGCAGTAGAAGGCGCAGCCATTGAAGTTCCACTAAATTTTTGATATTCATTTTCTGGAGTTGTAGAATAAATTTGAACTCCTGGTGCAAAAACATCCACATTTATTTTTCCGTAATTAGAAAAACTAGCTGGTAAGTTTTCATCATAATTAGAACTCATTGCTCCAATTGTAAGCACATTGTCAGAAATTTCTATTTTTAAATCTTTAGAATCATTAGGAAAAGTAAGTTCTTCGTCAATGTTTTCACCATCATTACCAGCTGCATTTACAATTAAAACATCTTTAGAAGCTGCGTATTTAATAGCATCCCAAACCCATTCTTTTTTAGGAGAATATCCTTTTCCAAAACTTGTGTTTAAAACTTTAGCTCCATTATCTACTGCATAACGTATTGCTAAAGCAACATCTTTATCATACTCATCTCCATCAGGAACTGCTCTTACTGCCATAATTTTTACATTATTTGCAACTCCATTCATTCCTTTATCATTATTTCTTACGGCACCAATAATACCAGAAACATGAGAACCATGAGCTTCAGATTTTATAGTATTACCAACTTTATTATCGCCATAAACAGTAACCTCCATGGTGTTTTCATCATCACCCAAAACGGTTCTATAGTTATTTTTAAGTCCTTCTCCGCTTAATAAACCATCTGCAGTTTCAACTAGTTTTGTAAGTTCATCAATTGCTTGTTGTAAAGATTCTAATCCAAAGCCAAACATTTGATTGGCAACTGTAACACTTTGCACAACTTGTGGTTCTGTAGCTGTTATTGCTAAAACATCTTCTTTTGTATATTCAGTTTTACCTAAATGTGTTTTTATAGTTTCATCAGCATTTGTTACGCCCGCTAACATTTGACCATATCTTAGTTTGTTCATTTTAGCTTCGTCAACTGTTTTATCATAGGCTATTTTTGCTCTTTCAGCAGTTTTAACATCTGCAATAGCAGGATTTACAATAATACGAGTCAACTCTGTATTTTCTTTATAGATTGGTCCTAAAAAATTCCACCCATTAATATCATCAATAAAACCATTTTTATCATCATCGATTCCGTTTCCTGCAATTTCTTTTGGATTTGTCCATGCATTTCCACTTAAATCTTCATGTGTTAAATCTGTTCCAGAATCAATTACACCTACAACAACGATGGTTCCTTTTTTATCTTTTAAAAAATCGTAGGCTTTATCTACACTCATTCCTGGAATAGAATCTTTTATCAAGTCTAAATGTTGCCAATTTTTACTTTCAACATCTGTTAAAGGTAGTTTTTTTGCCGATGCAGCAACTGCAACAGTACTTCCTGTTGGAACCGAAATATTTGCAATAGATTTACAACCTGTAAAGGATAAAACTGCTAATGCAGAGTATAAAAATAATTTATTTGTTTTCATCTTGTTTAATTAAAATATGTCTGTGAATTTATGAATTTCGTTTAATCGCACTCCTTTTTCTGTGTGTTTTACGGTACAAATTTCGTTGGTTGCATCGTGTTCTAAAAAAAGGTAATAATTGTTATCTGCAGCTTCATTTAAAAAAGCCGCTTTTTCTTTTAAAGTAAGTAATGGCCTTGTGTCATAACCCATTACATACGGCAATGGAATATGTCCAACTGTTGGCAATAAATCTGCCATAAAAATCAAAGTTTTGTCTTGATATTCTATTTTTGGCAACATTTGTTTTTCGGTATGCCCATCCATAAATAACACATCAAAACCAACTTGGTCTTTTGCATTTCTGTGGATAAAATTTAATTGGCCGCTTTCTTTTATGGGATTGATATTTTCTGTGAAGAAGGATGCTTTTTCTCTAGGATTTGGTTCTGTTGCCCATTTCCAATGTTTGTCATTAGACCAAACTTTTGCATTTTTAAAAGCCGGAATTAACATCTCATTTTTATCTCTTTGGATAACACC
>JANQTQ010000153.1 GCA_030731625.1 Polaribacter sp.
CATTCATTGAGATTAAAAACTCATCATTATTTTTAGAAAATTTAATTCTGTCATTGATAAATTCCATTGCTTCAATAGGATTCATGTCTGCAAGATACTTACGTAAAACCCACATTCTTTGAACTGTTTTTGCATCTAATAATAAATCATCACGTCTTGTAGATGATTTAATTAAATCGATAGCAGGATAAATACGTCTGTTAGAAATATTTCTATCTAACTGAAGTTCCATGTTACCTGTTCCTTTAAATTCTTCGAAAATTACTTCATCCATTTTAGAGCCAGTTTCTGTAAGTGCAGTTGCAATAATGGTTAAAGAACCACCGCCTTCAATGTTTCTAGCAGCTCCAAAGAAACGTTTTGGTTTATGTAATGCATTTGCATCTATACCACCAGAAAGTATTTTTCCTGATGCAGGAGCAACCGTATTATAAGCTCTAGCCAAACGAGTAATTGAATCTAAAAGAATTACAACATCGTGTCCGCATTCTACCAAACGTTTTGCTTTTTCTAAGACGATATTTGCAACACGTACATGTTTGTCTGCAGGTTCATCAAAAGTAGAAGCAACCACTTCACCACGTACACTTCTTTGCATATCTGTAACTTCCTCTGGTCGTTCATCAATCAATAATACAATTTGATAAACTTCGGGATGATTCATTGCAATGGCATTAGCAATGTCTTTTAATAACATTGTTTTACCCGTTTTAGGCTGTGCAACGATCATACCACGTTGCCCTTTTCCTAGAGGTGAAAATAAATCGATAATTCTTGTTGATAAAGAACTGCCTTTTTCTGCTAAATTAAATTTCTCTTCAGGAAATAACGGAGTTAAGTGTTCAAAAGAAACTCTGTCTCTAACAATATTAGGATTTAATCCATTAATTTTAGAAACTCTAATTAAAGGAAAATATTTTTCACCTTCTTTTGGTGGTCTCACATTACCTCTAACAGTATCTCCAGTTTTCAATCCAAATAATTTAATTTGAGATTGAGATACATAAATGTCATCTGGTGATGATAAATAATTATAATCAGAAGAACGTAAAAAACCATAACCATCAGGCATCATTTCTAATACACCTTCACTTTCAATAATTCCATCAAATTCAAAATCAGGATCTTTATATCTGTTGCCAGATTTATTACCTCTATTTACATTAGTTTTGGAATTATTAGGGTCTTTACTTTTTGGAGGATTGTTTTTTCTTGGAGGATTTCTGTTTGGATTATTATTTACAGGTTTTTGATCCTTTTTAGGTTTGTTTTCTGCATTTACTTCAGTCGTCTTATTTGCATCAACTTCCTCTTTTCTATCCTGCTTAGCTCTTGGTCTAATAGGAACTCTTTTTTCTACAACTTTTTGTACTTCTTCCTTTTTTTCTAAAGGAGTAGTTTTTTCTATAGGTTTAGATTTTTCTATAGTTTCTACTTTTTCTACATTGATTGTGATTGTGTTCTCTGGAGGAGTAGTGTTAGCGGCCGATTTTTTTGGCTGCACTTTTTTAACAACCCTTTTTCTCTTAGGTTTTTCGGCTTTTGAAGCCTCTGGATCCTCAGAATTTAAGATTTTTTTTGGATTTGCCGCTTGAGTATCTAATATTTGATACACTAAGTCTAATTTTTTTAGTTGACTTGTTTTTGTAAGTCCGATAGATTTAGCAACTATCTGTAAATCAGCAAGAGTTTTTTCTTTTAGTTCAGAAATTTCGAACATTTATGTATGTGTTAAGTTAATTTAATCTTAAGAATTTAAGATATTTACAAATTGTTTATTTTGATTTTACGTATTGTATATAGTACTATACAATATTTTTGTGCGGTTATTATATCACAAATATATACTTTTTTTTTTACTTTTAGGTTTTCTTTTTTAAAAAAGAAGCGCTATTTTTGTCATTATAATATAAAGCATGTTACAAAGAATACAAAGTGTATATTTATTTTTAGCTACCATAGTTTCTGGATGTTTAATTTTTGTATTTAATTTATGGAATACTTTAAAAGAACAAATTTTTGTTTTAGATTTGTTCTTAAATAAAGATATTACATTAAGTGTAATTCCTTTTATGTTCTTTACGTCTGCAATAGTAGCATTTGTAACCATCTTCCTATATAAGAATAGGAAATTACAGTTTGTACTTGGACGTGTAGTAATTCTGATCAATCTTTTTTTATTAGGATTATTGATTTATTTATCTCTAACATTACCTGGAGAAGTTGCTGTTTCTAAGAAGGGTATTGGGATGTTCTTACCAATTTTGGTTATTTTGCTTATTGTTTTGGCAAATAAAGCTATTAAAAAGGATGAAGATCTCGTAAAATCTGTAGATAGATTGCGATAAGACTAACAAATAGTATATTTAGTGCGAAAAAAAACCGAGAAATTTTCTCGGTTTTTTATTTTTAAGAATGTTTTGATAAAAACTTATTTTATCAATTTCTGTAAATTGCAATTTTAAAACTTTTTTTTACAGTATTTAAGTGCTTTTAAATCAGTTGTTTAAATTTTTTCAATACCCCATTTATGGGGTAGTCTCTCCCCCTTTTTGGGGAGAAGAAAATTACCCCATAAATGGGGGTTGTGAGTTTTGTTTTAGTGGTTTAAATTTGAAAATAGAAAATAATGAAGAAAAAGATTTATGTTCATGTTGCCGATGATCACAAGATATTAATAGAAGGTATCATTGCAGTAATCAATACAGATAAAGATATTGAGATTAAAGATTATTCTTTAACTGGGCAAGAAGTAGTAGATTGGTTTGATAAAAAAGGAAACAAAGCAGATGTTTTAATTCTTGATATAACAATGCCAATTTTAGACGGATTTGAAGTTCTTAGACATTTTAATAAAAAGCAAATCAATCAAAAAGTGATTATACTTTCTAGTTATGATGATATCAAAATTGTTCAAGAAATGTTAAGCCTTGGTTGCAATGGTTACATCACAAAGAACAATGCTGGTGAGCATATTGTAAATGCCATTAAAGCAGTTGCAAATGGAGAACAGTATTTTAGTGAAGATATTCAAAAGATTGTGATTAAATCTTTTTCTGGGAAATTTGTGCTTCCAGGTGATTCGCCAGAAAAGTCTTTGATAGAGGCTTTAACTGAAAGAGAAATTGATGTTATAAGGTTAATATCTAGAGAATATAGTTCGCCAGAAATAGCAGATAAATTAAATTTAGCGGTAAGTACCGTTGATACATATAGAAAAAGTTTATTAAAAAAATTAAAAGTAAAGAATGCAGTAGGTTTAGCAATGTATGCAGTTAAAAATAAAATAATATAAGTCCCCCTAAAATAATATTTTATCAGTTTCCCCCAAACTTTTTTAAACTGTATACGTTTGCTAAATTATTTTAAACCCCAAATTAATAAAATTTAAAAAAAATGAAAAGACCAATTATTTTAGCTTTTGCACTAGTAGTCTCCTCGCTATTTTTATCATGTTCAAATGATGAAGATATTGCACAACCACAACAAAGTACAGAATTATTTAAAACGTTTCAATTAAAAAGAGATGCAACAGGTGCGTATTCTATCGAGTTTGATAGTAATGTTAATATTAGTAAAATTAAAAACTCAAGCAACAATACGAATGAATTGTATTTAAGCATGTCAAATGAAAATTTGACTCAAAAAAGTAATGTGCAATCAGACTTATTTTTTAATGACGAAAACTTTAAGGTAAATTTTATTACTCAAAGTTCGATTAGCGTACCAAGTATTTCTGTTTTTGATGATAATATTAAATTTGCTAAAAAATCAGAGACAACTTTTCTTAAAGAATATAGTGTAACAAAAAACGAAGACGGTACTTATAATTTAGATTTTACAGTAGAAAATAAAGTGAATGTTGATTTTGTTTATAATAGTGAAATTAATGTGCATGAAGTTCATTTAGAGGAAGGTATTAAATCTTCTGAAAATAATAATTATTCTAGAGTCTTAGATAAAGA
>JANQTQ010000154.1 GCA_030731625.1 Polaribacter sp.
AAAGTAAACATCCCTTTTCCTTTTGTACCATGAATATAACGAGCTTCTCTGTTGGTTTTATTTTCGCCTAAAACCAACACATTTGTTTTTACAGTTTCTCTATCAAAAGAAGTAGTTTGCCCCATAAAACCTTTTACTAAAGTAGTATGATTCTGCGTTAGCATGGTTGGTACAGGATCCCATTTTGCAGAAAACTCTATCAAAGAAAAATAATCAGCTGTTTTTGGAATTTTGCGTTTGCTGGTCATATCTATAGATGAAAATTCATAAGTAATAGGACTTCTAACCAATTCAAAATCTGTAAAAGCAAACGTTTTATTGTAATTTATTTTTGATTGATAATTAGGTTCTGATGCATCACCATCAAACATTGCTTCTGCAATATCAACACCTTCTGCAGACAATGCAATATCAAAACTATCTGTTGCAGAGCACATGGCAAACATAAAGCCGCCACCAATCACAAAATCTCTAATTTTTTTTGCTACCGCTAATTTTTCTTCGGATACTTTTGCAAAACCTAATTCTTTGGCTTGTTTTTCTGATGCTAATTTTGCTTCTATATACCAAGGCGCCGTTCTGTAAGCACCATAAAACTTACCATATTGACCTGTAAAATCTTCGTGATGTAAATGCAACCATTCATAAATTAAAAGTTTGTCTTCTAAAACTTCTTGATCATAAATTACATCAAACGGAATTTCCGCATACGTTAAAACCATTGTAACAGCATCATCCCAAGGCATTTTATCTTTTGGCGAATACACGGCAATTTTTGGCGCTTTCTCTAAAGTAACTGCATCCTGATTTGATGAAGGCGAAGAAATTTCTTCTAAAATTAATTGCGATTTTGCATCCGAAATTATTTGATAAGAAACACCTCTAATTTTACATTCGTTTTCTACCGCTTTGTTGTTTTCAATTAAAAAGGCACCTCCGTCATAATTTAATAACCATTTCGATTTTAAACCCGCTTCTAAAGAAAAGTAAACAATTCCGTATGCTTTTAAATGATTTTTCTGATTGTCATGATTCATTGGTACGTATATGAATGATGCCCAAATTGAGTTTGAGATAAGTAAAAATGTAAGAATTGTTAAGAATTTTTTCAAGTTTATTTATTTATTGAAGTTAAAAATTCATCCGGAGACATCACAGGAATCGTAGCTTTTTTAAAATCTTTTGCATTTCTAGTTAAAATTATATCACAATTAGATTCAACAGCATTATAAAACTGAAGTGCATCTTCAAAATCTGAAAAATCAGAATTCAGTCCTTTTTCTATTGTTTGTTCGTCTATTTTACAAACGCTACTAATTACTTTAAACTTTCTTAATTTTTCGTTAGCTTTTTTATTTCCTTCAAATTTTGACAAAAAATAACTAACCGTTGCATAAGAAATTGGCGAAACTATAATTATGAATTCATTCCTTTCTGATAAAGAAAGTACTTTTGCAATTGAGTCATAAAAAGGAATTCTTTCTCCTAAAAAATCTAACATCACATTCGTGTCTAAAAAAATACGTTTTTTCATTTATATTTTTCTAAAAGGTGCTCTCTGTAAACTTCTCTTGCATCAAGATCAGCAGAAATATGAACTCCTGTAGCAATACTTTTTACAAATGGAGAAATTTCAATTTCATTTTTGTTTGATTTTTCTTTTTGTGTTAATGAAGCCAAATAGCTTTCTATTAAACGTGATAAACTTGTTTGCTGTTCTTTTGCATACAATTTTGCTTGCTCAATAACAGTTTTGTCTAATTTTAATGTAAGTTTAGAATCCATGAAAATTTATTTATACGTACAAATATAATAAATATTTACGTATAAACAACACTCTAAAACGGCATATCATCATCGTCATCATCACCAAAAGCATCACCTGGTTCTATTCTATGGTCTGCAGAAATATCAGCATTCATAGAAGACTGGAATTCTGAACTAAAACTTTCTTCTAAATCAGAGAATTTAGCTAAATGACCTGTAAATTTTAAACGGATATTGTCCAATCCACCATTTCTATGTTTTGCAACAATAAATTCACCTTGCCCTTCACATGGCGTGTGTTCGTCATCATCCCATTCTGTCATTCCGTAATATTCTGGTCTAAAAATAAACGATACAATATCAGCATCTTGCTCAATAGCTCCAGATTCACGTAAATCAGACAATAAAGGTCTTTTAGATCCTCCACGCGTTTCTACCGCACGTGATAATTGAGAAAGAGCAATTACAGGCACTTCTAATTCTTTTGCTAATGCTTTTAAATTTCTAGAAATCATAGAAATTTCTTGCTCACGATTTCCACCTGCTTTTCCACCTGCCGTCATTAATTGTAAATAGTCAATTACAATAATTCTAACGTTATGTTGCGATACCAATCTTCTTGCTTTTGCTCGTAAATCAAATACAGAAAGTGACGGCGTATCATCAATAAAAATAGGCGCATCAGATAATCGCTTCACTTTTACATTTAATTGCTCCCACTCATGCGGTTCTAAATTACCTTTTCTAAGTTTTTCTGATGTTAAACCCGTTTCCGAAGAAATCATACGTGTAATTAACTGCACAGAAGACATCTCTAAAGAGAAAACGGCAACTCCATGACCAAAATCGATTGCCATATTTTTTGCCATCGAAATTACAAATGCTGTTTTTCCCATACCAGGACGTGCAGCAATAATCACTAAATCGGAAGGTTGCCAACCAGAAGTTAACGCATCTAATTTGGTAAAACCAGTTTCTAAACCAGACATTCCTTCTGAATTACCAATTTCCTGAATTTTAGCCAAAGCTTGTTTTACAAGAGAACCCGCATCTTCTGAACTCTTTTTTAAGTTTCCTTGTGTAACTTCAAAAAGTTTTGCCTCAGCATCATCTAATAATTCAAAAACGTCTGTACTTTCATCATAGGCATTTTCTATGATTTCTGATGAAATGGAGATTAATTTACGTTGAATGTATTTTTGTAAAATAATTCTAGCATGGAACTCAATATGCGCCGAAGAGGCTACTTTTTGAGTTAAACGAATTAAAAAGAAATCGCCACCAACAAAATCTAATTTTCCATTCTTTTTTAACAAATTTGATACTGTTAAAAGGTCGATGGGTTCAGAATTTTGAAACAATTGGTAAATTGCCGCATAAATTTCTTGGTGTTTTTGATCGTAAAAAGCATCTGCGCTTAATACATCAATAACATCATCAATTCCCTTTCTATCAATCATCATTGCGCCTAAAACAGCTTCTTCTAATTCTACTGCTTGTGGCGGAATTTTCCCTTTTTCAAGACTTATAATTCTTGATTTATCTATTTTAGTGCCTACTAAAGGATTCGTTTTTTCCATGGTTACAAATGTACTTTTTTACGCTGAATGAAATTTAAATTCTCTAACTTTAATTTGTAAACATTTGTTATAAACAAAATGTTATTATCATGTTAATAACCAGTCAACTTCTAATTTGATTTGTTATTTTTACCCTTAAAGTTGGATTTTAAAGTTCACAATTCTTACTTTTAAGACAGCAAATAAACGCAAATTCTAAACGTATTTTACACTTTGAAAAAAAATAAAACACTTCTTATTTTAGCAATTCTTTTGCCAATTCAAGTTTTAATAATTCAGGTTTTAGCAAACTATCCGGCGTTTATTGAACGTTATTATTCAAACGGAATTTACCCTTACATTTCATCTTTTTTAAGAATAATTTTAGGATGGATTCCTTTTTCTTTTGGGGATATCTTGTTGGCTTTCCTCCTATTTATGTTGATTCGTTTTTTGTTTCTTTTGATAAAAAGTAGATTCAGAAATTTTATTCCAAAAATGATTCATTTTACAGCAATTTTATCAATCATTTATTTTTGCTTTTATTTTTTCTGGGGATTAAATTATTACAGAGAACCATTGTCTAAAAACCTACAATATCATCCAAAAAAATATACCACAGAAC
>JANQTQ010000155.1:0-2669 GCA_030731625.1 Polaribacter sp.
TATTTAACCAACCTATGTCATTCATTTTTGTTAATGCTACTTGATATAAAATCACCAAAGTGATGGTGATAATTAAAAATAAAGAGATTAATAAAGAAACTGCTAAGGAAATAAAATAGGCTTTAAAAACATTTCGATTATCGCTTACATGATATGAATATTCGAAACCACCAAAAATAGCATTGATTCCGTTGGTCATTAAAAATATCGAGCCTAAAAATCCAAAGGATAACAAACCACTATATTGATTCTTTGTAATATCAATTAACACAGAATCTACAGCTTCGAAAGTTTGAGGAGGCAAAATATCTTTGATAAATGAAAATAGACCTTCTGGAAAACCTTCAATTGGGATGTACGGAATTAATGTTAAAATAAACAGCATAAACGGAAAAATTGCCATAAAAAAGCTAAAAGCAATTCCGCCAGCACGCGATGTTAAAGCACCTCTAATAATACCAATACTGTACATTTCTAGAACATCGTACAAAGACATTCCTTCTAAACCTGGTACTTTTATTTGCTTCCCAAATTTTACCAATAAGTTTACAATTGGTATTTTAGATAAGTTTTTTTCTATTTCTTTTGTCATTTAATTCAGTAACAGCATTTAAGAATTACAAAGTTAAAACCTAACTTTTAATTAATTTTGTTTAAATCTAGAAATATTTCTTTAAAAATAATTGTACGATCGTTACTTGATACAGAATCCTTTAAAAATATAAAATCAGCACCATTTGCTAAACTAGCCAAAAGGCCATAGGTATCGTTAAAAACTAGAGTTCTATTATGACTTTTGTTTTCTTTAGTTTGATACATTTTAAATTCTAAAACCTTTGAATTGTACCTATTTTTTGTAACGTAAAAAGTATCCATATCTACTAGTAAAAAATCTTTTTCTGGATTGAAAATTACTTTTAAATCTTTGATAGAATCATTTGAGTTTATATATTCGAAATACTTGATGTTATTTTTTTGAATACGATTTAATTTCAGTTTTTGAATTTTATCATTATGCAAAGAATAACCAAAAATCGGAATATTTTTTTCTTCTTTTGCACAGGAAATCACAAATAAAAGGACCAATAACCTTGGGAGATTTACATTTTTCATTCAATACTAATTTTATAGGTTGATAAAAGTCCTTCAAGAGTTTCTTTGGCAAACCTTGCTCCTTTTAACCGATTTCTCTCTGGATTGATATTAAAATTAAATGCTGTTCTAAAATCTGATTTTTCTAAATTTGCATCCTGAAAAACAGCCTCTTTTAAATCGCAATTATCAAATAAAGAGTTTGTTAGAATAGTTTCAGTAAAATCTACAGCTTCTAAATTGCAATTACTAAATTTTGTTTTTGTTAATTTTAATTTATAAAATGATGAAAAATTTAATTGACAATCTTTAAATGATAATTGTAATAAAAAAGAATCACATTCATTAAATTTTACACCTAATAATTTACAATTGATAAACTGTACATCTTTAAAAGCAGTATTATTAACAATTGTATTGCTAAAATTACAATCAATAAATTCGCATTCTACAAACTGCATATTTGACGCATGAATTGCTTCAAAATTACAATTTACAAAAGTACAATTATCATACTCCCCTTTCTTGATGTTCGTTTTTGTAAAATCAATTTTTAAGAATTCTTCATTATCGAAATAATCGTCCATACAAAAAATTTTAAGTTTCGAGTTCTAAATTCAAAGTTGATGCGTAAAACCTTGAATTTTGAATATTAAATTTTGAACTTTTTAGAGCGCTTTTAAACTTAAATCCATATTGTAAACCGAATGCGTTAATGCGCCCGATGAAATAAAATCTACGCCACAATCTGCATATTTTCTGATGGTATCTTCGTTAATTCCGCCAGAAGATTCTGTTAAACAAGTATTGCCAATTAAAGCCACCGCTTTTTTGGTGTCTTCATAATTAAAATTATCAATTAGAATTCTGTAAACACCTTCGTTAGACAAAATTTCTTTAATTTCTTCTAGACTTCTAGCTTCAACAATAATCTTAATATCAAGATTTTTTTCGGCTAAATATTTTTTAGTTTTTGTAATTGCAGCCGTAATTCCGCCAGCAAAATCTATATGATTATCTTTAATCATCACCATATCATACAAGGCAAAACGGTGGTTTTCTCCTCCACCAATTTTAACCGCCCATTTTTCTAACGCTCTAATTCCTGGTGTGGTTTTTCTCGTATCTAAAACTTTGGTTTTTGTTCCTTTTAATAAATCAGCAAAAAAAGCAGTTTTTGTAGCAATTGCGCTCATTCTTTGCATCGCATTTAAAACCAAACGTTCTGCCATTAAAATAGATTGAGATTTACCAGAAACATGAAAAACGATATCTCCATATTTTACTTTTTCGCCATCATTTATAAAGGTTTCAACTTCCAAGTCAGCATCCACATATTTAAAAACTTGTTTTGCAAATTCTACGCCTGCAATAATCCCGTCGTCTTTTACCAATAATTTTGCTTTTCCTTTTGCATCCGAAGGAATACAAGAAAGCGAAGTGTGATCGCCATCGCCAATATCTTCTCTAATTGCGTTCACAATTATTAAATCTAATTCTTTTTCAAATTGTTCTTTTGATATCATAATTTTTAATTCTGATGTAAAAATAAGAAATCGTAATTCATAATTCGTAAT
>JANQTQ010000155.1:2679-6388 GCA_030731625.1 Polaribacter sp.
CTGATAACAAACAATTAATTAAATTAATTGAGGAATATCAAAATAGATTAAAACATTATATAAAATTTGAGTTAGAAATAATTCCTGATATTAAAAATGTAAAGAATTTAAGCGAAATTCAGCAGAAAGAAAAAGAAGGCGAACTTATTTTATCTAAACTACAAAATACCGACGAATTAATTTTGTTAGATGATAAAGGAAAACACTTTACCTCAATTGAGTTTTCTAACTATTTACAGAAAAAGATGAATGCCGGAATTAAACAATTGGTTTTGGTAATTGGCGGTCCTTATGGTTTTTCTGATGCTGTTTATGCGAAATCTCAAGGAAAAATTTCTTTATCAAAAATGACTTTTTCCCACCAAATGATTCGTCTTTTTATTGTAGAACAACTTTATAGAGGTTTTACAATTCTTAAGAATGAACCTTATCATCATGAATAAAAAGCCCATCCTATCCTTTCTATTTAGGCTGCGCTCAATATAAACTCGGGAAGGGAAATCTTTATGAAAATTTAATCTAATAAACATCCCAAAAAATCATAAAAAAGTAACTAAAAAAGATCGGCAAAAAGTACGTGTAAATTATAGTACTTTTTGATGCCGATCTTTGATATTTCTAAGGATTCTTAGAAACTTTTTTTATTTCCTAAGAATCACTTTTAAATAAATAAGTTCAAATTAGATTGCTCTGCTTCTTCAAGATAATTAGCGACGCCTCCAATTTTAACACCTTCAATTAACTCTTCTTTATCTACGCCCATAATATCCATACTCATTTGACAAGCAATCATATTAATTCCGGTTTCTTGTGCAATTTGAATCATGGTTTCTAAAGCATCTACATGTTTGTCTTTCATTCTCCATTTCATCATTAATCGTCCCATCCCAGCCATATTCATATTCGATAAACTTAATTCTCCTGCGTGTGATGGCATCATTTTACTAAACATGTTCCCCATAGTATCTTTCTTCACTTTAGGTTTGTTTGCATCTTTTATCACATTTAAACCCCAAAAAGTAAAAAACATGGTTACTCTTTTTCCCATACTTGCAGCTCCGTTAGCAATAACAAACGAAGCAAGTGCTTTGTCTAAATCATCACTAAATACAACAATTGTTTTATGATCTAAAGAAGTTTGTAAACTTTGTGTTTCTTTTTTCTGCTTCTGAATTACAGCTTTAATTTCACCTGAATTACTTTCTCGTGTAATCAATTTATTACCTGTAACCTTACACCAAGATTCTACATCACCAAAAAAACCAGGATCTGTTGCTGTAACTTCCATCTGATCTCCATCAGACATTACATCAATAGTTTCTTTCCGTTTTAAAATTGGACCAGGACATTGCAAACCACAAGCATCTACTTCAATGGTTTTTATATTTATTGGAATAATTGGTTCTGTGACATCTTTAGCTTTTATCTCATTCTTAAAAAAGATTGGATTAGATTGCTCTGCCATTGCTTGTTTGTATACTTTTAAACCTCCAGAAAGATTGTAAATATCATCATAACCATATTGACGAAGAATACGTGCGGCAACATAACCACGCAAACCAGCAGCACAATAAATCATAACTTTTTTATCTCTAGGAATCATGTTTAAATGATTACGAATATCATCAACATCAATATTTAAAGCTCCGTCAATACTGCCTAAGGAATACTCTTCGGCTGTTCGAACATCCAATACAAAAGAGTCTTTAATACTACGTTTTTTAAATTGGAAAGGAGATAATGGTTTAAACAATCCTCTAATAATATTTTCTGCATTAAAACCTGCTTGATTTACAGAATCTTTTGCTGAACTAAATGGAGGTGCGTACGCATGCTCAATTTCTTGTAAATCGTAAATTGTTCCGCCATTTTTAATCGTTGTAGCCAACAAATCTAATCGTTTGTCTACACCATTATATCCTACAATTTGACCTCCTAACAATTTACCGTTGTCTGGATCAAAACTAATTTTCATAATCATTTGCATTGCTCCAGGGTAGTAACTTGCATGTGAGCCTGCATTTACAATTGTACTTTCGTGTTTTCTACCTAAAGCTTTTAATCCTCGGTGTGTTAACCCTGTAATACCTGCTGTTAAATCAAACACTTTTGCAATGGCTGTACCTATTGAGCCTTGGTATTTTCGTTTATGACCATACACCATATTATCTGCCAAAATACGTCCTTGTTTATTTGCTGGACCCGCTAAAAAAGCTAAACTTGGTTTTCCAGTAATAGGATGAGGAAATTCGATAGCATCACCAACAGCATAAATATCTTCTTTAGACGTTTGCAAGTATTCATCAACCCAAATACCTCCTGCTTCACCAATTTTAATTCCTGCAGATTTTGCTAAAAAAGTATCTGGTTTTACACCTATTGAAAGGATTACAAAATCGGCTTTTATGACTCTTTGGCTTGATAAATGAACTTCAATAAGATCTCCATTAGGAACAAACTCTTTTACCGCATCTTCTAAAAATAAACCAACATTTTTTTCTTTAAAATGCTGATGTATAGGAGCTGCTATTTCGCTATCCATCATATTCATTACCTGACTAGCAGCTTCTACAACAGTAACTTTAACACCAATATGATGTAAGTTTTCTGCCATTTCTAAACCAATAAAACCTGCACCAACCACAACTGCACTTCTTGGATGTTCATCATCTACAAATGCTTTTATTTTATCGGTGTCCTGAACATTACGTAACGTAAAAATATTAGGAGAATTAATTCCAGGAATTGGAGGTTTTATTGCTGATGCTCCAGGAGATAAAATTAATTTATCATAAGTTTGTGTATAGGTTTCACCTGTTTTTGTTTTCTAACTTCAACACTTTTCGTTTCAGAATCTACAGAAATCACTTCAGAATGAATACGAATATCTATATTAAAACGTGCATTAAAACTCTCTGGAGTTTGCACTAAAAGTTTATTTCTGTCTTTAATAATCCCACCAATATAATAAGGCAATCCACAATTTGCATAAGAAATGTGTGGACCTTTTTCTAACATGATAATTTCTGCATGTTCATCAATTCTTCTCAAACGAGCTGCTGTAGTTGCTCCACCAGCAACTCCTCCTACAATAACGTACTTCATTTATTTAATTTTTTAATGAGTTTTACTCAAAATTTAATATTCTATTTTAAGCTACAAATTAACAAACTTATGAAGCCTCTATATGTAACAATTATGACATATAGCTTAGATTACAGCCATTTTTACATCAAAAAAATTAAACTTTTTTTTATATTTTCTAATAAATGATTTATATCACGTTTTTACTTTTTTTTTGAAAAAAAACATAAAAACAAAAACTTTATAATCGCACTTATTCAATCAAAGTAATTTGTAATTAAAATTATGAAACTTCTCTTTTCAAGTAACAAATTTAATTTTTATTGTTTTGTTTGATTGTAAAGGAAAATGAATTGAGGTATTACACAATTGGTTTTAGCAATTATTGTCTTTATGATTTTTCTGATGCTGTTTATGCTAAATCTCAAGAAAAAATTTCTTTATCAGAAATGACTTTTTATCACCAAATGAATCGTGCTTTTATAGTAGAATTATAAAAGGAATTGCAATTATGAATAATTTATATCAGCTATTCGATATGTTTATTCTTCAAATAATCTTGAGGCGAAAAAGTCGTTAATTTTTTAAAGGCAGTGAAAAAAGGATTGTAAGACGAAAAACCAGT
>JANQTQ010000155.1:6398-7903 GCA_030731625.1 Polaribacter sp.
CTCTAGGGTTTCTTTACTTAAAAAATCATTATTTATTAAATTTATAGCATCTTGAATTCTACTATTCATTCTATATTCTGAAAAAGATATTTTGGAATGATATTTAAATAAATAAACAACATGACTTGTTGGTACACCTAATTTTTCTGCAATATCACTTTGTGAAGCTTTTTGGTTTCTAAAAATTAAGGTTTCTTCACTTAATTTATCAACCTCTAAAATATAGCTTTCTATATTTTCTATTATTTTTTCTTGTAATTTTTGATCTTGATTACTTTTTATATCACTTATATTAAAAACCCAATTATTACGAGTAACTACTTCATTTTTTTTGCTTTCATTTAATTCATCAGTATTAAATTTTAATAATTTTTTATTTAGTATCGGTAAACCATATAATATTTCTGGTGATATTAAAATTTTAAAAAAAATAAACAGCCAAAAAAGCATTGAAAAAATAGCCATCGTTTTTCCAGAAACATCCTCTCCTTTGTTAAATTCTGTGTATATAGAAATCAAAACCATTACACTACCAAGCGTATTGATCGTAAAAAAAGAAATGGTCCAGTTTTTAATTAGTTTAAAATGTTCATTATTAAATTGTATGTTATTTTTAAACCATATTTTTCTACTTAACAAATTAAAAATCATTATTAAATAAAATAGTATAAATATTGCTATAAAAAAGAAATTTGTGATAGGTCCAAAATAAAATAGAAAGCTATCATCTAAAGCTTCAATTGAATTTATAACATATAAAACTACAATAAAAATAAGGTGTTTTAAATCTTTAAAATTATATTCTTTTTCTAAAGATGTTAAATGATAATAATATAAATAAGAAGCAGGAACTATCGTTAAAAACAATAAAGAATACAAACCTTTATCTGGTTTTAAAAAAGTTTGCAACCCTAATTGATAACTACCATGAATTAAAAAGCGTGAAGAGATAATACTAAAAATAAGTATCAAAAAAAAATTACAAAATGGGTTTGATTTATAAAACCTTAGCATTAATATTAAGGTTATTAAACCAATAATACCTGTAAACAAAAATAAAAATGATTCTATCAAGCTGTTTTTTGTTTCAAATGTACTAAAATAGCTTGTTTTTTGTATGAATAAATTTACTGATTCTTTAAAAATCTTACTGATTTACTTAAAACCGCAACAGAGCAGGGATTTTACAAGTAAAACCTATTACTATTTAAACTATTTTTGAATTGCAAGTGAAATACTTGTATCTATTAAAATTGCATTTTAAAGAAAAGGTATACCTGTTAATATGTAATGTTTTTTAAAGTACCTGTAACGAGTAATTTTTTAACTTTGGGGGAAGATAAAATAGCGTTACTTTAATTCTGAGAAAAACATCTATTAGCAGGTTTTTTTATTTATACTTTTTTCTTTTCAGATAAAATTAGTTTTCAATAAAATTGATGTTAACTCATACTCTTTTTTTTACTTCAAATACTACATTATCTTTTTAATAGACTAAATTACTG
>JANQTQ010000155.1:7913-16239 GCA_030731625.1 Polaribacter sp.
ATATAGTACTTTCTACAAATCAATTAAACTTCATTTCATTGCTAAAAACTTAAGAAGGAATTTTAAAATCTCAAAAACTAAGTAAAACGTGTTTTATCTTTTGTAACTTTGAAGCTTTTAAATTTTCTAATCAAGAAATAATGAAACTTGTTTTTGCCACCAATAATCTAAATAAGCTTGCTGAAGTTCAGAAAATGTTACCAAACACTATTGAAGTTTTGAGTTTAAACGATATTAATTGTTTTGATGAAGTTGAAGAAACTGAAATTACTTTAGAAGGCAACGCAAAATTAAAAGCCAATTATATTACTCAAAAATTTGGTTACAATTGTTTTGCTGATGATACTGGCCTCGAAGTTGATAGTTTAGAAGGTAAACCCGGTGTGTTTTCTGCACGTTTTGCTGGTGAACCTAGCAATTCTGAAAAAAATATGCAAAAATTACTATCAGAATTAGAAAAAAAAGAAGACAGAAAAGCTCAATTTAGAACTGCAATTTGCCTAAATATTGATAAGCATCAATATATTTTTGAAGGAATCTGTAAAGGTGAAATTTTAAAAGAAAAAAATGGTGAAAAAGGTTTTGGTTATGATCCTATTTTTAAACCAGCAGGATATGAAATTTCTTTTGCAGAAATGACATCCGAAGAAAAAAATAAAATTTCTCATAGAGGATTAGCTATTCAAAAATTAGTAGAATTTTTAAAAGATTTTAAAAATTAAGTTTTTAATAAGCTATTCAAATACTCTTCAATGAAACAAACAAATTACATAAAACACTTTATTCTATTATTGGTTTTACTAGTAGTTTTGTTTTTTACAAACATAAGTTTAGGATCTGTTTCAATTCCGTTTAAAGACATTTTTACTACGTTAATTGGAGGAATTCCTCACAAGGAAAGTTGGGAAACAATTATACTAACATTTAGATTACCAAAGGCAATTACCGCCGTTTTAGTAGGCTCTGGCTTATCAATCTGCGGTTTATTAATGCAAACGCTTTTTAGAAATCCGTTAGCTGGTCCTTTTGTTTTAGGAATTTCATCGGGCGCAAGTTTAGGTGTGGCGTTATTAATTTTAGGTTCATCGATTTTTGGAGGATTTTTATTAAACGCTTCTATTTCTAATTGGTCTTTACCAATTGCCGCAAGTTTGGGTGCTTTTTTAGTTTTATCCGCAGTAATTATTGCTGCAAATAAGGTTAGAAATACCATGTCTATTTTAATAATCGGATTAATGTTTGGTAGCTTAACATCTGCAATAATTAGTGTTTTAGCTTATTTTTCTGAAGCTGCTCAAATTCAGCAATATCTATTTTGGAGTTTTGGAAGTTTAGGTAATTTAAGTTGGAATGAAATTAGTGTTTTTGCAATTATTTACTTGATTGGAATTGTAGGAACAATATCTGTTATAAAACCATTAAATAGCTTTTTATTGGGCGAGAATTATGCAAAAAGTTTAGGAATTAATATAAAAAGAAGTAGAAATATTATTTTATTAATTACAAGTATTTTAACAGGTGTAATTACTGCTTTTTCTGGTCCTATTGCTTTTGTAGGCTTGGCTGTTCCGCATATTGCAAGAATGCTTTTTACAACTTCTAATCATAAAATATTAATTCCGTCAACAGCAATTATTGGCGCAATTGTATTGTTAATTTGTGATGCAATTGCACAATTACCAACAAGCGAATTTACGCTTCCAATTAATGCAATTACGTCACTATTTGGTGCTCCAATCGTTATTTGGTTGTTGATCAGAAAAAAAAGAATATTTGTGTAAAAGACTTATAAAGTATAAAGTTCATTTTTGATGATTAAAAAACAGAAGATTTCTTCAAAAAATAGTTAAACAATTAAATTAAAACACGATTAAACAGCTTACTAAAAATACCGTCCTTAAAATTGAAAACCTAACAATAGGTTATCAATCAAAAAAAACGCAAAATATTGTAGCGTCTCAAATTGATTTAGCTATTGAAAAAGGAAAATTAGTTACTGTTTTAGGTAAAAACGGAATTGGAAAATCGACTTTATTAAGAACGATTTCTAAAGTTCAAGAATCATTAGGTGGAGAAATCTTCATCAATAATAAAAATTTAAAAACGTACAAATATCAAGAATTGGCAACTTGTTTAAGTATGGTTTTAACAGAAAGATTACCAGAAAGTCAATTAACTGTTTTTGAACTCGTTGCTTTTGGCAGACAACCCTATACGAATTGGATTGATAAATTATCTGATGCGGATTTAGAAAAAATAAATTGGGCAATTAATGAAACCGAAATCAATCACCTTAAAAGTAAACGTTTTTACGAATTAAGTGATGGTCAGTTACAACGAGTTTTAATTGCAAGAGCCTTGGCGCAAGACACAGAAATTATTATTTTAGACGAACCAACGGCGCATTTAGATTTACATCATACCATCAAAATTTTTTGTTTGCTTAAAAGTTTAGTAGAAAAAACTTCGAAAACAATTATTATGTCATCACATGAAGTAAATCTTTCTATCAAATTTGCAGACGAAATTATCTTGTTTACGAATGATGAAATAATTACTGGAACTCCATCAGAATTAATAGAAAAAAACGCATTTGACAATTTATTTCCTAACGAAATTGTTAATTTTAACAGAAATTTACAACAGTTTATCATAAACAATAAGTAATTTTGAACAAACTGTAACTTTTTGTTACATTTTAATGGTAATCCAATTTAACTAAACATTTTTTATTCGATGAAAAAAATACTTTATGCTGCTAGTGCATTAGCTTTTTTAGCTTGTGGATCTGGTAAAAATGTATCAACAGAAGATGCAAACGTAGATCAAGCTGTAAAATACGCTGAAACTATTACTGCAAAAGATTTAGGAACTCACTTATTTATTTACGCTTCAGATGAATTTGAAGGGAGAGAAACTGGTGAACCTGGACAAAAAAAAGCAGTTGAATATTTAAAAAATTTTTATGTAACTCAGGGAATAGCATCTGCCATTGGTGGTGATGATTATTTTCAAGAAGTACCATCAGAATGGTTAAATAAAAATTCACGTCGTGGTAAATTTAATGATTCAGAAAATGTGGTTGCTTTTATAAAAGGAACTGAAAAACCAGATGAAATTGTAGTAATTTCTGCACATTTAGATCATGAAGGTATTAAAGACGGTAAAGTATATAACGGAGCAGATGATGATGGATCTGGAACTGTTGCTCTTTTAGAAATTGCTGAAGCATTTAAAAAGGCTGCAGATGCTGGTAAAGGACCAAAACGTTCTGTGTTATTTTTACATGTTACGGGTGAAGAAAAAGGCTTATTAGGATCTAAATACTATACAGAAAATCCAATATTTCCGATTGCAAATACCGTTTGTGATTTAAATATAGATATGGTTGGTAGAATTGATGACAGACATAAAGACGATCCTAATTATGTATATTTAATTGGTTCTGATAAATTAAGTACAGAATTACACAATTTATCTGAAGAAGTGAATAAAAAATACACTAAAATTAATTTAGATTATAAATATAATGACGAAAATGATCCTAATCGTTATTACTACAGATCTGATCATTACAATTTTGCACAGTACAATGTGCCAATTATTTTCTATTTTAATGGTACACATGCAGATTATCACAAACATACAGATACACCAGACAAAATTAATTATGAATTGTTAGAAAACAGAGCTCGTTTGGTTTTTTATACAGCTTGGGAAGTCGCGAATAGAGAAAATAGACTTATTGCTGACAAAGCAGTTGCTAAAGAAGCTACAGAAGAATAATTTTTTATCCTTTATAATATTAAAAACCTCACCTTGCGTGAGGTTTTTTATTGCTCTAATCAATCATTTTCTTTACCATAATAATCCTGAAATATTTCTCCCCGAAGAACACTACCATACAATTAACTGTAAATCAAATTCTTACAAGATAAATAAATAGTATTTAAAATATTGTTCTTAAATGAATAAAATTGAGGAGCTTAAAAGATGATATTAGTCATTAATGTCAGAATATAAGAATAATACCTTTAACCTGTTATAAACATATAAAAAAAATTAAAAATGTTACAAAACAGAAGAATCTATTTACCACCTTTAAGTTTAATAGGACCAGGAGCTTTAAATGATCTTGGAGAAGAATTAAAAAGCCTTTCATACAAAAAGCACTTTTTGTTACTGACCAAATTTTAGTTAAAATCGGTGTAGCGCAAAAAGTAATTGAAGTAATGAAAGCTTCAAACATAGAAATAGTATTATATGACGATGTGCAGCCAAACCCTACAACTCTAAATGTAGATAACGGATTAAAGTTATTACAAGATAATAATTGTGATTTTATCTTGACTTTAGGCGGTGGATCTCCTCAAGATTGTGGAAAAGCCATAGGAATCTTAGCTACAAATGGAGGTAATATTGGGGATTATGAAGGAATTCATTTATCAAAAAATAAATCTTTACCAATTATAGCAATAAACACAACTGCAGGTACTGCAAGTGAAGTAACTATAAATTATGTAATTACTGATATTGAACGCCATATTAAAATGGTGATGGTAGATAAAAATTGTTTAGTATCTATTGCTGTAAATGATCCTAAATTAATGCTAGGAAAACCAGCTGCACTTACTGCTGCAACAGGAATGGACGCATTAACACATGCTATAGAAACTTATGTAACAAAAGGCGGTTTTTGTTGGTCTGATGCTTTAGCTTTAGAAGCAATTAAATTAATTTCTCAAAGTTTAGAAATAGCAGTTGTAGATGGTCAAAATCTTGAAGCTAGAAGTAAAATGGCTTGGGGACAGTTTATTGCTGGTCAGGCATTTTCTAATGCAGGTCTTGGTTTTGTTCATTCTATGGCACATCAATTAGGCGGCATGTATGATATGCCTCATGGAGTTGCAAATGCAATTTTATTACCTCATGTAGAGCAATTTAATATTCCTGCTTGTGCACATAAACTAAAAAAAGTTGCAAGAGCTATGGGTGTTGGTGTTTTAGAAATGAGCGATACACAAGGTGCGAATGCTGCTATTTCAGCTATTAAAGCACTTTCTAAATCTGTTGGTATACCTTCAGGATTAAAAGAATTAGGTGTAAAAGAAGAAGATTTTGCAGAAATGGCTAAAAATGCGCTGGCAGATGTTTGTACTGGTGGTAATCCAAGAGAGGTTACTCTAGAAGACACAATTGCAATTTATAAAGCCGCAATGTAAAAGAAAGTTATAATTCTTGGAACCTCACTTTTGTGAGGTATTTTTTTTTTGTTTTAAACCTTAGGTTTTTTATCATTTAGTGTTATAAAATAATTTTAGATCATCAAAAATGTTCTTTATAAAAATCTAAAAATTCGTTAAAATTAGGTCTCTTTGTACTACATCGTTAACGTAGAAACACAACTCTAAATTTGCCTTTTTTAATAGAAACTCATAAATTTACAATTCAATTTACCATCTATTAATAAGTACTTAAACTAAAATTAATTCAGAATAAAATAACATTAAATCTGATAGTAAGTTGACAAATTTTAAAAACCATATATAATAGATAAAGAAACACTAGAACTTGAAGGACTGAAAAAAATCAGGACAGATTTCAATTACCTACTAGACATTTTTAAAGAAATGTTACAATCATTAGGTGAAGAGAAAATGGCTGCAATGATTCCTTTTGAAAATGATCAACCTATAGCAACAATAGACAAAGTTGCTGACGGGAAAGTAGCACAGGCTATTGGAATTTGTTTTGAATTACTAAATTCGGTAGAAGAAAACGCTGCTACTCAATTCCGTAGAAAAATAGAAAACCAATTTGGTTTAGAAAATATTCGTGGATCTTGGGGCGAAACTTTAAACCTTTGGAAAACATCGGGTATTAATGAGCAAGAAATTGTAGCTTTATTACCAAAGATTAATGTAATGCCAGTACTTACTGCGCATCCATCAGAAGCAAAACGATTAACGGTATTAGATATTCACCGTGAACTTTACGTTTTATTAGTAAAAAAAGAAAACCCACTTTGGTCTAGCTCAGAAAAAGCAGCAATTAGAGAAGAAATAAAAAGTTTGTTAGAACGTTGGTGGAGAACAGGAGAAATTTATTTACAAAAACCAAGATTAGACGACGAACGCAGCAATATAATGCATTACTTCGAAAATGTATTTCCGCAAGCGCTACGTTTAACAGACCAACGTTTACTTGACGCTTGGAAATACACTGGTTTTTCTCCAGAAAATCTTTCACGTCCAGAACAATTTCCTAAACTAGAATTTGGTAGCTGGGTTGGTGGCGATAGAGATGGACACCCATATGTTACGCCAGAGTTTAGCGCTTCTACTTTAAAATTACATAGAGAAGCTGCTTTAAAAATAATGAGGAAAGAACTACTTCTTTTAGCTAAAGAACTTAGTTTTTCTGAATATTTAAATACAATTCCAGTAGATTTTTTAACTGATATTAAAGAAACCGCTCACAAATTAGGAGCATCTGGACAAAAAGCTATGGAACGAAATCCTTCAGAGCCTTTACGTCAGTTTATCAATATTTTAATTGTTCGTTTAGACAATACAATTGATGAACGTTTCGATTTAGACACTGATTGCTATTTTAATAGACCAGAAAATTTAAAATTAGAATTAAAAAAATTAAGAGAACTTTTAATCAATTTAGGCGCAAATCAAATAAATTTAAAATGCTTATTCCCTATTGAACGTTCTTTAGAATGTTTTGGCTTTCATTTAGCAAAACTAGATATTAGACAAAATAGTGAATATCATGAAAAAGCCATCACTCAAATCCTTAAAACCTCAGGTTTTGTGGATGCTGATTATGCAAGTTGGAGTGAAGAAAAAAGATTAAGTTTTATCAATCAAGAATTGCTAAGTAACCGTCCTTTTCTTGTTTCTAATACTTTATGCGGAGCAGAAGCAGACAATGTTTTAGGATATTTTAAGGAAATTAAAGATTTTGTAGACTTACATGGATCTGGAGGTATTGGCTCTATAATTGTAAGTATGACGCGTAGTTTAAGCGACTTACTTCTTGTTTATCTATTCTTACGTGAAGTTGGTTTAAAAGACGCTAACTTGCCTGTTGTACCTTTATTAGAAACTATTGATGATTTAATTGCGGGACCAGAAATTTTGGAAGCATTTTTAACACATCCAACTGTACAAAATATTAGAAATAATAATACCGATTTAGTGCAAGAGGTAATGTTGGGTTATAGCGATAGTAATAAAGATGGCGGAATTTTAACGAGCAGATGGACCATTTACAAAGCTGAAGAAAACCTTACTGCGGTAGGTGATAAACTTGGAGTTAAACTTTGCTTTTTTCACGGTCGTGGAGGAACAATTAGCCGTGGTGGTGGAAAAATACACCGTTTTCTAGAAAGCATGCCAAACGGATCTGTAAGTGGTCATATTAAAATAACCGTACAAGGTGAAACGATTGCTGACCAATTTGCAAATCGTTTAAATGCTTGCTATAATCTAGAAATGATGATTTCTGGTACAGCGCGTCAAGCTATGATAGCTGCAAATAAGGTTAAAAACCACAAATTATATACTATTATGGATCGTCTTGTAGAAATGTCTAGAAAAAACTACAGAAGCTTATTAGATCATCCTAATTTTATAAAATTCTATAGCGAAGCTACACCTATTGATGTGTTAGAACAAAGTAAAATTGGCTCAAGACCAGCACGTAGAACTGGTCAAAGATCATTAAATGACCTTCGTTCTATACCTTGGGTGTTTAGCTGGAATTAATCTAGATTTAACCTTACAGGATGGTTTGGTACAGGAGCCGCACTTGCTGAGTTTGAAGAACAATTTCCTGAAGATTTTGAGTATTTAAAAACGGAAGCGCAAGAATGGTTATTTCTTAAATATGACTTAATTGAAATTGAAACAAATCTATTAAATTCTGATACCGATATTATGAATGCTTTTGCTGATTTAGTGAGCGATTCTACTATTAAATCAGAATTAATGCAACTTATATTATCTGATTATGAACGTTGCTTAAAACAGATAGAAAGTTTAATGAGTGCATCTGCAGAAAAACGTAGAATTGCCAGATTTGAAAATAATAAACTAAGAAAAGAGGCATTAGGTGCTTTGCACGAGATTCAAATACATACTTTAAGTAAATGGAGAAAGCATAAAAACAGCGAATTAAAAGAAGATGATCATCAATTATTATTGATGCTTTTATTATTGGTAAATGCTTTATCTGGTGGATTAAAAGGAACTGGTTAGGATTTATATACAAATAAAATTTACTTATTTTAATTTTTAAAATTCGTATACATTTA
>JANQTQ010000156.1 GCA_030731625.1 Polaribacter sp.
ACGCCATCAAAACCACCAACAATTAATCTTTTTAGATACAATTCATTGGCAATTCTCATATATAAAGGAATATCTAGAGAATTATGATGCGTCATAAAAGGTCTTGCAGCTGCGCCACCAGGAATTGGTTGTAAAACCGGAGTTTCAACTTCAAAATAACCAGCATCATTAAAGAAAGAACGCATGGCATTAAATAATTTTGTTCTTTTTATAAATACTTCTTTTACATGCGGATTTACCACCAAATCTACATAACGTTGTCTGTAACGCATTTCTGGATCTGTAAAAGCATCAAAGATTTTACCGTCTTTTTCTTTCGGAAAAGGCAATGGTTTTAAAGCCTTACTTAATAATTTAAAAGATTTTACTTTAACCGTTTTTTCACCAACTTTTGTTGTGAATAATTCGCCTTCAATACCAATAAAATCACCTAAATCTATCAGGTTTTTAAAAACAGTATTGTATAATGTTTTGTCTTCGCCAGCACAAATTTCATCACGATTAAAATATACTTGTATTCTACCTTCACCGTCTTGCAATTGCCCAAAAGAAGCCTTTCCTTGCAGATTTTTTGCCATTAATCGTCCTGCAATAATCACTTTTTTACCTTCTGCATATTCTTGCTTTATTTCTGATGAATTTGAATCTATTGGAAATAAATCTGCAGGATAGGGATTAATACCCAAAGCACGTAATTTTACTAGCTTTTCTCTACGTACAACTTCTTGTTCTGATAATTGCATTTGCTGTTTTTTTTCTGATGTTTGTTAAAGTTTGCAAAGATACAATCAATTGAATTAATAGGCAATTGAGAAAATTGTAAAAAACAAACTATTTATTTGAGAATTATTAAAAACTGTGTATATTTGCAGGCTGTTTTTTAGTAAAGCAGTATTTAGTTGTGTTGTTTTGGTACTTTAGTAAAGGTGCCGTGGTTTTGTTAACCAATGGAAAGCTTCCCTGAAATGGGACGCTTTTTTTATTTTAGTGAAACTTTGTTTTGAAAAATAGTGAAGTTTTTCAGAATAAAATAATTAGTTGAACTAATCCTGCTTTTCAGCAGATCTCATGTTTAATTAGTCAAATTATTGAATAACAATTTACAACATTTTCTGTTGCTTTTTATAAAACGAATCTGCTTGCAATTTCATTAAATCTCTAGCTATCTTTTGCTTATAATTATAAAGTTCATCTTCTTCAGCAATGTCTTTGTACACTTTGTTGTCTATACTAATATCAGCTTTTAACATTTGTTCTCGTTGCTGTACTTGCTGTTTTACCCAATTTTTTATTGCAGATTCAGCATTTTCTAATTTAAAATCATATTCGCCTTTCGGAGCTAATAATTTTGCAATGATGGGCGATGTTTCTATCGCTAAAAATAATAAGAAGATAAAGAATGATGGGATCCAAGGTAATTTGCCAAGTGCAGTTACTCTTGCCATTAAACCATCAAAATTAGAAATAATGGGTTGTGATTTGGTTTCTGCTAATTTTTGAGTGTCAAATAAAGTAATAAGTGCAGCTTCTTTTTCTTTTATTTTTTCTGAAGTGTCTATTTTTAACTGATTTAAAGCAAGTAAAGAAGCGTCATGTTTTTGTCTTTTTTCTTGATAAACAGGTCCTTTTCCTAGTTTTTTAGTTCCTTTTCTGCCTTCCGCTTCTGCAATATAGCTTTCATACAAAGTGTTTGTCGCAGTTTCCTTATCAATAACTTCTTGTTTTAAACCTTTAATTTCTGATTCAATTTTTTCTATTTCTGGTGTAAATTGTAATGCAATTTGATTTTTGGTGTCCAAAGTCATTTGAATTTTTTCAATCAATAAAACTTGATTAATCTCTTTTTCAAATAATTTTAACTCTAAAGGTTTCGAAATTACAATCGCAATAATTACGGCTAAAATAATTCTTGGTGTAGCTTGTAAAAATTCTTTAAGTTTAGAGTCTGTTTTTTTGATGGTAGAAACGATAAATCGATCTAAATTAAAGATTAATAATCCCCAAATAAATCCGAAGGAAATAGCGGCATATAAATTATCAAAAACTGTAAATAGCGCGTAACTTCCAGCAATTGTTGCCATCACAGCGGTAAAAAAAACGGTGGCTCCAATTCCAATAAATTTTATTTGTTCTCCACTAGAACAATTCTCTATGATATTTTTATCAACTCCAGAGCAAGTAAGAAAGAATTTTTTAAGCACAACGATCTATTTTAGATGATAACGTAAATTGACTGCAAATGTTGCAAAAAATAAACCCCAATTAATTGAGGTTTATAAAATTTATTATTTATTTAACGTATTACTTTTTTGTTGTAATGTAAACAGAACCAGTGCCATCTTTATTTTTTTTAACATCAACCGATGCAATTTTATCTGTTGGTATCAGTTCCATTTCTTCTTTGGTGATCCGTTTATGATCTAAATAATACGTTATGTTTTCTTCTTTTGTTTTCGTTTCTACACCTTTTTTAGTAATCCAAACTTGATACTTACCATTGTTTATATTCTTGGTTTCAATAGATAATGTTTGATTATTTTTTACCAATTCGGCCGCTTTAGCTGCATCTATTTTTTCAGTTTCAAAATAAAAAGTAGCTCCCTTTTTAGTCATATTATGTATATGATCGATGCTTTTTATTGGCGGTGGAGGCGGTGGAATATTATTTCCGGTTCTTTTTTGCCAATCTTTATACGCTTTTTCTGCTTTCAAAATTTCTTCCTTGGAAGCATTCGGAACGGGCGGCGGTGGCGGAAGTAATAATTGATCTTCTTTTGTTAATTCGCTTTTTAATTTATAAAACACTTTTTTGTCTTTCACCAATTGTACATAAGGATATTGCGGATGAATAGGACTCTTGGTTTTGGCTTTAAGATCGCTAGAAAGCTGATTGTATATAGTAACTAAATTTGAAAATAAATCTGTTAATGTTTTTTGTCTTTCTGCATTACTTTTTACAAAATGAGGTTTTTTGTTTCTTTCTATTTCGTATGCTTTATTTAGTTCGTTGTAAGAATTGATGTCATATTTTTCTCCAATTTCATCTATTATTTTTCTAAATTCATTTTTTCTTTGGTCATCTTTCTGTTGTTCATAATTTGGTGTATTGTTCGTAGTTTTTTCTTGAGCCTCAACTCTTTTTGCAAATAGTAAAATTGATCCTGCTAAAAGCGGAATTACCGCTAGTTTTTTGAACATAATATTGGTACGAGAACTTTGTGTTGTCATCATTAATAATCTTTTTTTAGTGAGTGAATAATTCAAATTACTGGCCAAGTAATAGTCGTTTTTCCAAGCAGCTTTGTTTATTAACAAATGCTGATATTTAAATGTGTTTTTATGTTGATTAATTACATTTTCATCTGCAAGAAATTCATGATTTAATTGAACCGCTTTTTTTAATAAAATAAAGAATGGATTTATCCAAAAAATAATTTGAACAATCTCAAGAATTATAACATCTAAGGTGTGTTTTTGTGTAACATGCGTAAGCTCGTGTGTAAATAATTCTTGTTCAATTTTCTGATTTTCAAAATCGTTTTTGTTGATGAAAATGCAGTTCCAAAAAGTGTGAGGTAATATGTTATCAGCAATTAATACTAATGTTGCGTTTTGATAATTAACTTGTTTATTTTTCTTTATTTTTTGAAGGATAACAAATAAGTTTCTCCCAAATCTTAACAGCAATAGCATTGATATCGTTGTATAAATACCTAAACAAAGTTGTGTGTAGTTAATGGATTCTTTCTCAAAACTATGATGTATAGGATAAATTTCTTGTACAAATTGAGTAGATTCTATAGTAATTGGTGTGGTATAAATAATGTATAAAGGCGCTAAAAATGAAAACAATACGCTACCTAATAAATAGAAACGATTA
>JANQTQ010000157.1:0-1114 GCA_030731625.1 Polaribacter sp.
CCGTCATTGTATTTCCATTTTCATCATAAAACTCGGTATCTGCTGGTATAGAAACTTCCATAATCTCATCTGGATCACTTGAAGAAGGCATTTCAATTAAAATTTCTTTAGTTGTCTTATTACCTACTAATGTTTCTGTTACTGATTCTAACATGACAGAATTTGGTAAATCATCCAATTTAATCATTGACATTTGTACTTCTTGAATGTCACTCCCATCAAAATTAATTTCTTGAGTTTTTGGCATATATCCATTAGCAGTTATTGTTGCAGTAATATTTAGAGGACTATCTTCAGAAACCACTGTGTTTCTATTGATTCCAACTATAATAAAACCATTTTCTATTTTAAAATTCTTACCACCATTAACTGTGTAAATCTGGTCTGCATTTGCTCCTGTAAAACGTAAATCTATATTTACTGGAATATCTGAACCGTCTTTAGAGTCAAAAACCTTTATATTTAATTTGCTTAATACTGGCTCTGCTAATACTTTTATTTCAAAGCTATTTTCTAAGTCTGTTACTTTTTGAAACTCACAAGATGTTAATATTAAACACACTGTGAATAATTGTATTATTTTTTTCATGTCTTTTTTTTTAAAATGAGTATGATAATCTAAACGAAGCGTAAGGAATAAATTTAAAACTTTCAAAACTCTCATTTAGCAAAGCTTCTTGATCTTGGGTCTGTTCTACAACACCAGTTGCAACCAAAGTAATTTCTGGAGAACTGGAAATAAAGGATCCAAAATCAAAAGAGAAACCTAATCTCTTGTTTGCCACTGCCCTACCAAAACCCATTCCTACATAGGGTGCAGTTTTAGACCAATTAAAATTAATATCTAAATCTCCAGAATCTTCTGAGTTAAATTCTACTTCTCCAACAGTAATATTATTTTTAAAAGTTGTAAATAAATTTAGGTTGCTTGATGAGAAAAAACCTACTCCACCAACCAACTTAAATGCATTAGAGAAGGGATGAAAACTTAATTTGATATCAAAATTTTGAAAATCCAATTTAGTATCAGTTACCATATCTTCTCCACTAATTTCCTGCTCTAGACCATTAATTGAATATGCTAAAGTATTAAAATTTGCTTGCAGGTATAATT
>JANQTQ010000157.1:1124-15897 GCA_030731625.1 Polaribacter sp.
TCCCTATGGCATTTTTTCTAACTTTAACTGTGTCCATAACAGACTCTTCTTGAGCATATTGATTTCCAAAAATCAACATACTAAACATAATTGTTGTAATAATTTTTTTCATGGGCTTCTTTTTCTTTTTAATTGTTGTTGTTTTTTAATTGTGTTATTTTTTTCATGGGCTTCTTTTTTTTACTACTTATATTAATTGTTTTTATTAGTTTACATACAATATTTGCAAAGATTTCAAAAACGATCTTATCATGCAATACCTATAAGTAGGTATTTTTGTGCTGAATTTTATCATAATTAAGAATATTTTCGAAAAATGAACTTAAAAAAGAGCATTCAAGTATAAAATAATAGTTCCTTTCCTTTTTTTTATACATATTGCTCTTAAATAGTTTCGCAATACTAAAAAATTAATTTTATTTTTAAAATTAATTTAATAAGAAAATTTTGTAATGCATTCATTTTTATCTATTTAATAAATTTTATTTCTTATTTTTGCCAAATGAATAAAAACTATTCTTTAGAAAATTTATCTGAGGTTGCTTCAGAGCTAATTTCATCAGTAGAAAATAAAACCCTTTTGTTTTACGGCCAAATGGGCGTCGGAAAAACAACGCTTATTAAAGAAATTTGTAAGCAACTTGGCGTTTTAGACACGATCTCCTCTCCTACTTTTTCATTGGTTAATGAATATCAAACAGCAACTAATGAAAAAGTTTTTCATTTTGATTTTTACAGGATTACGGATGAAGAAGAAGCCTTAGATATGGGGATTGAAGACTATCTTTACAATAATGACTGGTGTTTAATTGAATGGCCAGAAAATATAAAAAATTTAGCACCTTTAAATATTATAAAAACCATTCTTTAGAAACAAGCCCAATAATATTACTCTTTAAAAACTTATTTCAGTTTTATAATTTTATTGCTTTTTGTAGTAGCTATTCCTTTTTTTATGATACCTTTAACCTGTTGGATTGTTATATCTACAAAAGCTTCTTTTAACTTACCATAAAAAAATACTAGATCTTTTACTAAAATATACTAGTATTCTTACATAATTATACTAGTAGTTTCCTGAAAATATTGTACAACTTTTACAAAACACATACTACACAAGTACAAAATAGTTACCATACTTTAACAAAAAAGAATGGTAAGAAATTCCTGATAGTAATGAGAAACTTTTTTAATGCTACAAGCATTAGATTTATTAAATATCATGTCTTCGATTAAAAGACATAAAATCAAGCTACTTTATTTGGTAATTAAGTAGTAAATACAAGAAAACGTTTAAATTTTTCATTACGCCTAATTATCAAAATTTTATTTCTCTGCATTTTAAGTGGTATAGTCTTAATAACTTATCAGATTTATTATTTTTGCATTATGAACAAAAACTATTCTTTAGAAAATTTATCTGAAGTTGCATCAGAAGTTATTGCATCTGTAGAAAATAAAATTCTTTTGTTTTACGGCCAAATGGGCGTTGGAAAAACAACGCTTATTAAAGAGATTTGTAAGCAACTAGGCGTTTTAGACACCATCTCCTCTCCTACTTTTTCGTTGGTAAATGAATATCAAACATCAAAAAAAGATAAAGTTTTTCATTTTGATTTTTATAGAATTACTGATGAAGAAGAAGCTTTAGATATGGGCATTGAAGACTATCTTTACAATAACGACTGGTGTTTAATTGAATGGCCAGAAAATATAGAAAATTTACTACCTTTAGATGCTGTAGAAATTTATCTCTCAATTTTAGATAAAGACAAACGCAACATTCAACTAAAATAACCAAATTATGAGTCATTTTTCTCCTTTTAGTAAAGAAGAGTTACTTCCGCAAGAAGAGATGTTAGAAATTAAAAGACAAAAAGGAGAACTTTTTATAGGCTTACCTAAAGAAACTTATTTAGGCGAAAAGCGTGTTTGTTTAACGCCAGATGCGGTTACAGCTTTAACTTCTCACGGTCATAGAATTGTTATAGAAACGGGTGCTGGAGATGGCGCAAATTATACCGACAAAGAATATTCTGAAGCTGGCGCAAAAATTTCTTATGATGTAGAAGAGGCTTTTAAATGCAAAATAGTATTAAAAGTTGCGCCCCCAACAGAAGAAGAAATAGAATATATAAATCCGCAAACAATTTTAATTTCTTCGCTTCAACTAAAAACGCAATCAAAAAAATATTTTGAACAATTAAGTAAAAAAAGAATTACAGCGGTTGCTTTCGATTTTATAAAAGACGACCATGAAAACTACCCAATTTTAAAATCTCTTAGTGAAATTGCTGGTACGGCTTCTGTTTTAATTGCTGGCGAATTAATGAGCGGAGTGAATAAAGGAAATGGTTTGCTATTTGGCAATATTAGTGGTGTACCACCAACCAGTGTTGTTATTTTTGGCGCAGGAACTGTTGGCGAATATGCGGCTAGAACTGCTTTAGGTTTAGGTGCTAGAGTAAAAGTTTTTGACAATTCGATTACCAGACTTCGCAAAATACAACACAGTTTAAACGCTCCTATTTATACATCTACAATTCAACCAAAATCAATTGCAAAAGCATTAATGAGGTGCGATGTTGCCATTGGCGCCATTAGAGGAAAAAATAGATCTCCAATTGTAGCTACCGAAACCATGATAGAACAAATGAAAGAAGGTGCTATTATTGTTGATGTAAGTATAGATAGAGGTGGTTGTTTTGAAACATCAAACGTTACAACACACAATACACCAACTTTTGTAAAACACGGAGTAATTCATTATTGTGTACCTAATATTCCTGCGCGATATGCCAGAACTGCAACTTTATCAATAAGTAATATTTTTACTCCTTATTTATTAAATATTGCTGAAGAAGGTGGATTTGAAAATGCAGCTCTTTTTGATAAAAGTTTACGAAATGGCATGTATTTTTATCACGGAATTTTAACCAACAAAACCGTTGCAGATTGGTTTGATTTACCATTTAGAGATATCAATTTATTAATTCTGTAAAAAACAATACTTTTATCTTCAATTTCAAAAAATATTTACTTATATTTATGAATAATATCAAAAAGTAGAAATTATCTTTTTAATATTTAGTTTTAGTTTACCCCCCATAAATGAACACTAATGACTATTTTTAAACCTTCTAAAGATTTATTAAGAAAATATTATAACTTAAAAATTATCATATTTATCTTATCTCTTTTAACTATGAGCACCAATTCGCTTTGGTCT
The DNA here is from genome assembly GCA_030731625.1 of Polaribacter sp. Lineage (GTDB taxonomy): Bacteria > Bacteroidota > Bacteroidia > Flavobacteriales > Flavobacteriaceae > Polaribacter. The sequence continues at coordinate 4,354 of JANQTQ010000157.1, forward strand.
CAATCAAAATCAATTTCTGTAAATGATGCAAGTTACACGGCTAATGACTTAGTTGATCTTTTAGTTTCAAACAACTGTGTTACAACATCTAATTACAAACTTAGTTCAAATAAATCTGTTGCTTATTTTAACAATAACAATTCTAATTTCCCCATAAAAGAAGGAATTATTTTAAGAAACGGATTTGCAAAATACTCTGAAGGAAAATTTACTGATGATAAATTAAGTAGCGAAATAAACGCTAACACTGATGTAGATTTAGCTGAAATAAGCAACAATTCTGGTCAAAATTCAGAAATTTTTGATGTTGCTTATTTAAGTTTTGATTTTATTTCTCAATCATCAGAATTTGATTTTAATTTCATCTTCGCATCTAATGAATATGGTGAGTGGCAATGTGGATTTAGCGATGTTTTTGGTTTTATTTTAACGGATGTAAGTACTGGAGAAAAAACAAATTTGGCAATTTTACCAAATTCAAATGATATTATTTCTGTAAAAAGTATTAGAGACACCAAATACAACACGTCTTGTAACTCTGTAAATCCAAGCCTTTTTAGCACTCTTAATACAATTACCAATAATACCAATAGCAGTATCAACATGAGAGGCTATACGGTTGCTTTAAATGCTTCTTCAAAAATTGAAACAAATAAAAAATACAATCTAAAATTAGTTATTGGCGATTATGGAGATACTAGTTTTGACTCTGCCGTTTTTATTGAAGCAGGTAATTTTAATAGATCATTTGATATAGGTGAGGATTTTGCGATGTGCGAAAATGAACCTTTTACGCTAAAAACATTAGTTGCTGATGATGCTAATTTTGATTTTGAATGGTATAAAGATAACGTACTAATTAATGACGAAAAAACAGCTACTTATAATGGAGATAAAATTGGTACTTATAAAGTAAAAGCAACTAACCCAGAAGGTTGTGTTATTAGTGATGAAATAGTAATTTCAAAACTAAACGTAACTAAAAAACCAAAAGATCTTTATGAATGTGATAACGGCGCAAATACTTCTTTTAACATCGGACAATATGATATTAATTATTTTAATCTTGATAAAGATAGATATTCGCTAAATTATTACAATTCAATTGATAACTTAAACGCAGATAATCCTTTAAATCCATCAGATTTACATTATTATTTAAGTGCCGGAAATGAGACTATCTATATAAAAGTAATAAGTAGGTTGTTAAACGATTTATGTGAAGATTTAACGCTAAGTTTTAGTCTAAATACAGTGCTATTCAAAACTAAAAAACCTAATGATGTTGAGGTTTGTAAATCAAATAACGCTATTAGTTTACCTGAATTCGTAAATGCAGAAATTTTAGAAAATCTAAACCAAACAGAGTATACGGTTACCTTTTATAATTCTTATGCAAATGCACAAAACAAGAGTAATCCAATAACAAATGCAACTTCATTTCCTATAAATACAGTTAGCGTTACGAACTTGTATGCCAGATCAGAAAGTAAGTTTAATACGAGTTGTTTTGATATTGTACAGTTCAATGTAATCGTTTACGACATACCTAAAGTAGATGATTTTAAGGATATCGTTGTATGTCAAAGTTACACACTACCAACTTTAACCAATGGAAATTATTTTACACGATCCAACGGAACCGGCACTCCTTTATTTGCAGGTGACGTATTAGTATCCAATCAAACTATTTTTATTTATAACAAAAATGAAAATGGCTGTACTAGTCAAACCCAATTTATTATTACAATTCTTGAAAAATTAGTTTTAAAAGATAATTATTGCGAAAAATTTGTTGTGTTCAATCCTCCAAATGGTGATTTTTACACAGCATCAGGAGGGAAAGATGGTGGAGGAGAAATTATAAAATCAGGAACAGAAATTAGAACAAGTCAGACTATTTATTATTATGCTTCAGTTGACGAACAAATTTGTAAAGAGAAGGCTTTTGATGTCGTTATTATTCCAAGACCAAAAGTAGATAAACTAGAAAACGTAGCTACTTGCACCTCTTTTACCTTGCCCAATTTAACTTATGGCAACTATTTTACAAGCTCCAATGGCACAGGAAATCAACTTACCGCAGGTACAGAAATATCAAAAAACCAAGTGATTTATATTTACAATGTTGATCAAAAATGTGGTAGTGAAACTAATTTCAAAGTCTTTAAAGTTGATATCAATAAATTTAAAGATCTTAAAATCTGTGGAAGTTATACCTTACCTAAATTGGATGTTGGTGGATATTTTACTGAAGCGAATGGTCAAGGAGAAAAAATTGAAGAAGGAACCATTTTAACCGAATCAAAAAAAATCTATTATTTTGTAGAAACGGTGGAAACAAATAATTGTTCTACAAACTTATCTTACCAAATAGATATTTTTCCGATTCCGGAAGTAGACTCTTTAGAAAGTGTTGTTAGGTGTATTAATGAACCTTATCAGCTACCAGAATTAACGAATGGTGAATATTATACACAATCAAAAGGAAGAGGAACAAAGCTGAATGTTGGTGATCTAATTACAAAATCAGAAACTATATATATCTATAATAAAAATGAAAATTGTGATGCAGAAACTAACTTTACTGTAGAAATTAGAATTTTACCGAAAGCAGATGTTTTTACCGATGTTTATGCGTGTAAACCTTTTGTGCTGCCAGTTTTAAATAATGGTACGTATTATGCTGAACCAAATGGACAAGGAGAACCGCTACATGCAGGAGATATTATAAAAGAAACAAAAACCATTTATATTTACAGCAAAGACACAGAATTAGAAGGATGTGTAAATGAGAACATTTTTACTGTAGAATATCTTGGTGTAGAAGTTGATAAAATAGCGAATGTTTTAACCTGTGATTCGTACACTTTACCAGAATTAGCTGTTGGAGAATACTATACCAAAAGAGGTGGAAATGGAACGAAAATGAAAACCGGAGATATTATAACAACTGATTTAAGTTTATACATTTATGCCGAAAACGGAAGTCGGTTCTTTTGTTCTGATGAGCATTTATTTTCAATTACTATCAGTAAAACACCTGTTTTACAAGATTTTACAGACATTGTAAAATGTGGTTCGTATACTTTACAAGAAATGAATACAATTTCAGAAAATAAATTTGAATTTTACAGAGAACCAAATAAAGTAGATCTTATAAATCCTGCTGATTATACAATATCAGAAGTTGGAGAACACTCAATTTATGCAGTGGAAAGCGTACTAAAAAATGAAAATTGTTATACTGAAAAGGAATTTAAACTAACAATTTATCCGTTACTAGATTTAATTTTAGAGGATGTAATTATTTGTGAAGATTATGACACCAATAAACCGATTATACCTGTTGAAATAAAATCAGGTTTAGACCCAATTAAATTTTCCGCTAACTGGTTTTTTGAAGGTCAATTAGTTGGTGCTGGTGTAAATTATATTGCTAAAAGCAAAGGAACTTACCAAATAGAACCTATAAGAATAGTGCCAGAAAACGGGAATGATTGTAATTACAATCCAACAGAAGTTAGCGTTATTTCTTCAGCACCTAAGGCAAAAATAACCTATTTAACTGATGGTTTTTCTGATAAAACATCAGTTCGAGTAAATTTTATAAATTATGGTTTAGGAAATTATATATTTCAATTAGATAACAATGATTTTCAAACAGATGATACGTTTACAGATTTAGAAACAGGTATTTACACAATAACCATTAGAGATACTAAAAATATTTGTCCGGATGTAAAATTAAAATTTACGGCATTAACCTATCCCAAGTTTTTTTCACCAAATAATGATGGAATAAATGATTATTGGAACATCTCAGATTTAAAAAATAACCCAGAAGCAATCATTAAAGTCTATGATAGATTTGGTTCTTTAATTACTTATTTTAAAGCATCAGAAGAAGGTTGGAACGGATTTCATAAAAATGGAAAAAGTTCATTGCCTAATTCTTATTGGTTTAAAGTAGACTTTATATTTGATGAAGAACCTACAAGTTATCAAGCATATTTTTCTCTTGAAAGAAATTAACAATTTTAAGATGTCTTCTATAAAATTCAATTATTTTTGCCGTTCATAATTTTAGCATGTTAATAAAAAGAATAGGATATTTTTTAATAGGAGTTTCAATTAGTTCTGTAGGAGTTTATTTTTTTTGGCAAAAGAAAAAAGCAACTTTTGATTACGGAATGGATTCAAGAACGCTAAAAAGTATCAGAATTAAAAAAAGATTTTTTTCTGATGACGCTAAACTCGTCATGCTAAATTCTGATATTGATTCTACTAAAATTGCTACTATTTTAAATACTGGTGATGTTGATTTTGGTAAAAGCAATCCAAGACAAAAACCTTGTGCAGAATATTATATTACAGGAAATAGAGATTTAGAAAATGTAAGTTTATATGTTTCTAGATGTGATTCTACTGCAACCATTGAAAAAATAATTATTGAATAACTATTTTTTAGAAATCTGATTTATAAAAATCATCTTCAATTTTATCAACATTTTTAATAGAATTTTTAAGCCAATTAAAATACAAAGCTTCTTTTTCTTCCTCTGATAACTTCCAATCAAGAGTAGAATTTCTGAGTTTTGTAGTTACGTCTTGCAAAATAATAGCAGCTGCAACAGAAATGTTTAAGCTTTCTGTAAAACCAACCATCGGAATTTTTAAAAATCCGTCTGCATTTTCTTTTGTATAATCAGACACTCCTTCTGCTTCTTCTCCAAAAACAAAGGCCGTTTTTTTACTGATATCAAAATCTTGTAGTAAACACGAATTTTCATGAGGAGATGTTGCTATAATTTGATAGCCTTTGTCTCTTAAGTCTTCAAAACAAATTTGTGTATTATTTGCATCCGATTTATAGCGTTTGGATGTAATCCATTTTTGAGAACCTTTTGCCACATATTTAGAAACTCTATTAATATATTTATTTTCTACAGTATGCAATTCTTGAACGCCAAAAATATCACAAGTTCTTAAAACGGCACTTGCGTTATGTGGCTGACAAATATCTTCTAAAACCGCGGTAAAGTGATTTGTTCTTTGCGCAATCACTTTTTTAAACAGTGCTTTCCTTTTATCAGTTATATAACCTTCAAAGTGATTTAATAATTTTTTATCAATCATATATACAAACATATCATTATTATTTTTACCTTCATAGAAAGAATCTAAAATATTAAAATTGATGAAAAAATTAGTTGTTTTAACGGGCGCAGGGATATCCGCAGAAAGCGGCATAAAAACTTTTAGAGATGCTGATGGTTTGTGGGAAGGGCATGATGTTATGGAAGTGGCAACTCCAGAAGGTTTTAAAGCAAATCCAAAATTAGTTTTAAATTTTTATAATGAGCGTAGAAAACAATTGTTTGAAGTTTTGCCTAATAAAGCACATACCAATTTGGCCGATTTAGAAAAAGAATTTGATGTAGAAATTATTACTCAGAATGTAGATGATTTGCACGAAAGAGCTGGCAGCACCAAAGTTACTCATTTGCATGGTGAACTTTTAAAAGTAAGAAGTTCTAGTGATGAATCAATAATTTTAGATTGGAAAAATGATTTAGTTCTTGGAGATTTATGTCCTAAAAAAAGTCAATTAAGGCCTCATATTGTTTGGTTTGGAGAAATGGTACCAATGTTAGAGAAAGCTATTGAAATTACAGAAAAAGCTGATATTTTAGTAATTATTGGAACCTCAATGCAAGTATATCCAGCAGCAAGTTTAATCGATTATGTAAAATTGAATACTCCTATTTATTTTATAGATCCAAAACCCGCTGTTTCTAAAAGTAATTTTAAAAATCTTACTATTATTGATGATGTAGCTAGTTTAGGAACACAAACATTAAAGGAATTATTAATGAATAGTCTTTAATTAATAATTCCTTTTTTAGTTATTTCTTTATAAACATCTTTTTGATTTTCTTCTATATTCGTTAATTTAATTTTCTCTAAAATAGAAGCATCTAATGCACCATAAGAGTTTATATTCAAAAATGTTAGCACGTTTAAAAAAAGTATTATTGATATTTTTCGCATGATATATTTATATATATCCTAAAAATACTATCTTTTTAAAATTTAAAATTAAATTTTCGATATAAATGGCTTAACGTTCGATGAGAGGCTAAATTAATTGCGATAAAAAATTATAATAAATCCAAACGCTTCATTAACTCGGGTCTATTTGAACGACTTACCGGCACCACGTCTTTTTTAATTAACACGCTGTTATCTTCAATATCTATTATTTTTTTAACATTTATAATATAAGACCGATGCACTTTTAAAAATAAAGAATCTGGTAATTTTTCTTCAATTTTCTTTAAAGTAGAATGCACTACATACTCTTTCTCTTCTGTTTTAATATTTATATAATCTCCTTTAGCTTCGATTAAATAAATACTAGATAAATCAATTTTAATTAACCTTCTATCAATATTCACATAAAAATCATTTTTTTGAGAAGGCACTTTTATACTGCTAATTTGTGTTTGTCTCATTTGAAGTTTTTCTGCCTTTTTTACAGCTTTTTCAAAACGAGGTAACTCTATAGGTTTTAACAAATAATCTACAATAAAATCATATTCAAAAGCCTCCATTGCAAACTTAGGATCTGATGTTGTAAAGATTATTTTAGGTGGATCTTTTAGTGTTTTTATAAAATCTAAACCACTAAAATTAGGCATGTGAATATCTAAAAAAATGAGATCTACATCATTTTCATTTAAGAATTTAATTGCTTCAATTGCATTTGTAAATTCTTCTAAAATATTTAATGATTTTATTTCATTGCAAAGAGTTCTAACAATAACCCTAGCCATCTGCTCATCATCAATTATTATACAATTCATTAGGATTATATCGTTTTCAAATATTCTGAAATTGCTCTTAACGCCTTATCGAAACCTTGCTCTTCTTCTATATTTAAAACTTGTTTACGAAGATTATGTTCAAATTCATTAGCCATTTCATAACTCTTTTCAAGTCCTAAAATACTAAATTTATGTTTAATTCTATGAACATTCCCTTCAATACTTTTTAAATCTTTATTTTTAAGATTTTGGTAATACTCTTCTTTTTCACCAGGAAACTCATTTTTAATTACATCTATTAAAGTTTTCTTGATAGATTCGTCTCCTCTAGCTAGCTTTTCTATATATGTTAAGTTTGGTTTTTCCATTGTTATTTTTTTATAGTAAAATAAAAGGTAGTTTCTACATTAGGGATTGATTTTAACCAAATTTCACCTTCATAAGTTTCTATAATTTTCTTAACAATTGACAAACCTATTCCTGTAGATTTATAATCGTTTTCTAATTTTTGAAATGCTATAAATATCTTATCAAAATATTGCTTCTCTATCCCTTTTCCATTATCAGTAATAGAAAATTCCCAATACTTAGTTCTGTTTGTATAATTTATAACTACTAAGCCATCACTTTTTTTATCATTAAATTTTATTGCATTACTAAGCAGGTTGTAGAACAACAATTCTAATCTGTGTTGATCTCCTTTAATACTTGGTAATTTAGTAGGAATAGAAATGCGAACATCATACGGATTTTCAATTGTGACTAAAATATCATCTATTAAAACATTTAAATCTATATCATAAAAAACTTTTTCTGCCTTACCAATAGTCGAATACTCTAAAATACCTTGTATTATGGTATCCATTTTTTCTACGTTTTCTCTAATCAAGTTTACTACTTCATTACCAGCCTCTCCTAAAAGTGCCGAAAAATCTTCTTTAATCCAAGCTGTTAATGCATCGATACTTTGTAATGGTGATTTTAAATCATGAGAAACCATATGAGCATATTCGTTCAATTCTTTATTTTGACGCTCTAAGTTTAAAACAAGTTTATCTTTCTGCTTGTTTATTTCAATTATTTCAATAGTTTGATGCTCAATAAAATCAACTAATTCTAATGAATCTTGACCTTCTATATTATTATTACCTTTTAAGTCATAAAATTTTAAGGTATTAATTACATTATTAAGTTTGGCTATAATTTCTTTCTGAGATTCAGATTCTTCTCGTAATTGTTTATTAGAATTAAAAAGTTCTTCAGAACTAATAGACGCAGCTCGTTGAAGCATTGTAAATTGCTCATCTGATGTATTGTAGGATCTACTTACTGCATCTAAAAAAACCTCCAAATCTTTATTTGAATGTAATTCTTCTGGTAAATATTTTCTTAATTGTCTTTTTAATAGAGGGTTCATTATTCACTAATTAATGTAACAGCCATCGTTTGGTTATGTAAGTGGCAATTAAACTCATTCTTAAAAGGTGCAATTTCTCCATAAGAATAAAACCCACAAACAGTGGTTTCGTTACCTACTACTTCAACAACCTCTTCAATCTCTTCTTCTACTCTTTGATCTAGCACTAATTTTCTACCAATACAACTTACTAATATAGCAATTTCTGGCTTATTTTTTCTTAAATCTAATGCTTGTATTGCACCTAACTCTGCAGCATTTACAATATTATCTACATTAGTCATCATTAATTGTACTCTAGAATCTTCAATAATATCTCCTGCTAATATCATTGAATTATCTTCTTCATTAATGTTTAATATGGTTCTAACTATTGATTTTCTTTGATCTTTTGTAATTACTTTTAACGGATACAATAAAGCTGCACCTGGCAATTCTTTTGATTTTTCGCCTAAATATTTTTTATACAAATCTAATGCGGGTTTACCGTCTAACTCATATAATATATTGTCTTTAGATTTAGTTACAATTCTTTCTGGTCCAAAAGGAGTCCAACCACCATTTGTTCCAAACGAAACCTCTAGCGTTTCACCATAAAAACCAATAGCAACTATTTCTCCTTCTTTTGGATTTTCATTAAATGAACAAACTGTTTTTTCAAATCTTGCTCCGTCACCACATAAAGCACCAGTAATAATTATATTATCTTTAGTAGCAATATTCATTCCTTTAGTAAGCTGACTACCGTTAATAAAACTTCCATCAGAAATAACAAATACATATTTTAAACCTTCGGTTGGTAATTGCTCAATTAATTGCTTTCCAGTATTAAAACTATCTATTTCGGCTCCCTTATTTAAAACATTTGTTTTTTTAATTACAAACTTACTTTTTTCAAATTCTATGGCTGTAATTGTTATACATTCATCGTCTACAGCATCAGAGGTAATAGATCCAGAAGTTGAGCCAAAAACCAAATAACCATCTTTAAAAATATCTCTCACTTCATTATAAACATTCTCGTCTTCAAGCATAAACCTATTTCCAAAGACCAAAACTAATGGTTCTTTTAAGACTATTTCTTCACCTAAATATTTAAAAGGTTGATTTTTACATTTTTTTAATTGAACGGTTTTCATATTATTTTTAATTAAAGGATGTCCTAAATTATGATTTGTCTGTTTTATTCATTGTGAATTGCTAAATTTACAATTTTTAAGATTTTTTTTACTATAAAATATAAAATTTATGGTATTTTTTTTTTGAATAATAAATATTATTTCTTTGCCATGTTCATTATTCTTTTTAAAATTTATAAAACCCTGAAAATTAAAATATTCGACTATTTTCTTTATCAACACGAAACCAAAGTAATACTTAACTTAGATCGCTTATAAAATATTGTTAATTCATAAGCGCCTAACTCTTCAACAAAAAATAATGGGAAATGTATAGTTGGAAAAAATTTTTATTATCCTAAATGACTTTAATCTTCTACAGTCATAATAACTTATATTAAAGGTTCAAATAAAACTAGTACAGCTATTTTTTAAATAAAAAAGTAGATGTTCTGCATGCATTATATATAGAAAACCTAACTTTATACTTCAATTTATTAATAGACAATCGATTTCAAAATAGCTTTATTTTAAATTATTTTTAGAGTTCTTTAAATATTAATGAGAAATAATTCTAAGTAAAATTAACTTACATCGATTCTAAATCATTAGATGATACAAATCTTCTAGTCTATGACTGAATTAGTTCATTAACACTCCAATAAGATAAAACAACCTCAATTTTTTTAACGTACTCTTCATATTTTAAAGGCTTTAAAATATAACCAGACATACCTGTTCTATAACACTCAAGCAAATCTTTTTGATTACTAGAAGTTGTTAAGATGATTGTTGGAATATGTTTTAAATCATCTTTAGATTTTAAAATTCTAAGAAATTCTATACCATTAATTTTTGGCATATTTAAGTCTAATAAAATGATATCTGGTATGTTAGATCTGTCTTCTAAGAAATTAAGTGCTTCTTCGCCATTTTTTGCTTCATGCAATGTATGTTTTAATTTTAATAACGAAAGTGTTCTTTTCATTTTCATTATTTCAATTAAATTATCTTCAACCAATAAAATTTTTAAACTTTTTTCCATCGAATTTATTAATTAAACAATTTTAGTAGTACAAAATAAGTTTAAAGAAAAACAAATTTTGCTAAAGAATGATAAATGGTCCTATTGTAAAGTTAAAATGCAGATATCTGTCGACGAACTGTATTTTAACCCTTTAAACGGAAAATTTGATATGTATATATTATTCTATTTATCCTTTAAAGGTTATCAACTTATGATGCTATTAAAGTATTCAAAAATTTCACCTTTAGAAATGTTACTTCCTTTTTCAATTAAATCAAAAATTTCTAAATTTCTTTCTGATTGGTAGACTTTTGAGCCTTTAAAAATATCAACAGAATTATCCATTGGATTTTTCATTAACCACTCAAAACCATCTTGTGTTAATAAATTTATATCCCAATTTATTTTAATAGCGATTCTATGGATTTCTGTTGCATCGCATTTAAATAGATTTGCAGAAGTTTCAGAAAAATGTTCTACATAATTTGTTTTAGTTAAAACATCATCCCAAACTACATCAGAAAAAACATTCATTTCATCTTCTGCTACCGTTTGTTTTTCATTTTTTATTTGATTCCATTCTTTTACATCTATACTTTGAGATGCTAAAAAAAGAGCAAATTCCTGATGCAAGCCCTCAAATTGTTCCTTGGTAAGTTGTCTATATTTCATTATCCGTTTTACTATTGAAAAGAAAAAAAATTAAAATTTGTATTCTGTATTTAAAATAAAGTTTTACTAAAATAATAAAGCTCGTTATTTCTAACGAGCTTTATTTTAAATTATTTAAAGTTAGTACTTATTCAGCAACTACTTCAAAAGTAATATCAGCAACTACTGCTCTGTGTAATCTTACAGAAGCTTCGTATTTACCTAATCTTTTTACAGAACCACCAACAACTTTAATAAATTTCTTGTCTAATTCTGTTCCTGCTTTTGCAAGAGCTGCAGCTAAATCGATGTTGTTTACAGAACCAAATAATTTGTCTCCTGAACCAACTTTAGATGCAATTTTAATTTCATATCCTTTAACCGTTTCTGCTATTGCATTAGCGTCTTCAATTAATTTAGCTTCTTTGTAAGCACGTTGTTTTAAATTCTCTGCTAATACTTTCTTTGCAGATGAAGTAGCTAAAACTGCTTGTCCTGTAG
>JANQTQ010000158.1:0-14300 GCA_030731625.1 Polaribacter sp.
GTGTAGCAAGAGAAATTGCTAACATTCTAGGAGCCAACACTAAACGTGATGGTTTCTACGAAGGAAATGGCTATGCAGTTACTTACACTTTTGGGCATTTGTGCACACTTTTAGAGCCTAAAGACTACAAACTACACTGGAAAAGTTGGGATTTAAACAATTTACCAATGTTGCCAGAACGTTTTGATACCAAAGTTACTGGTGATTCTGGAATTAAAAAACAGTTTAATATTGTAAAATCTTTATTCGAAAAAGCAACGGTTGTGATCAATTGTGGGGATGCTGGTACAGAAGGAGAACTCATTCAGCGTTGGGTAATTAATCAAGCTGGCTACAAAGGCGAAGTGCAGCGTTTATGGATTTCTTCATTGACAGAAGAAGCTATTAAAGAAGGATTTAATAATTTAAAACCTTCAGAAAAATACGACAATTTGTATTATGCTGGGTATTCTAGAGCAATTGGCGATTGGTTGTTAGGCTTAAATGCAACCCGTTTATACACCTTAAAATTTGGCGGTTACAAACAAGTTTTATCCATTGGCAGAGTGCAAACTCCTACACTTGCAATGTTGGTAAATAGGTATTTAGAAATTCAGAATTTTAAACCAGAACCATATTGGGAATTACAAACTACGTATAGAAATACTCTTTTTAATTATGAAGAGGGTCGTTTTGTAAATGAAGAAGATGGTAAAATTTTAGCTGATAAAGTTAAAGAATCCGATTTTGAAATCGTTTCTGTTGTCAAAAAGAAAGGGAAAGATTATGCTCCAAAACTCTTTGATTTAACAGGATTACAAGTCTATTGCAATAATAAATTTGGTTTTTCTGCAGATGATACTTTAAAAATAGTTCAGAAATTATATGAGATGAAAGTGGTTACGTATCCTAGGGTAGATACTACTTTTTTACCAAATGATATTTATCCAAAAGTCTCTGGTATTTTATCAAAATTGACAAATTACAGCGAATTAACCCAACCACTTTTAGGAAAAAAAATAAAGAAATCGAAACGGGTTTTTGATGACAAAAAAGTAACCGATCACCATGCAATAATTCCAACCGGAATTGAAACAAATTTACAATACAATCAGCAACAAGTGTACGACATTATCACCAGAAGATTTATTGCTGTTTTTTATCCAGATTCTGATGTTTCTAACACGGCTGTAATTGGTAAAGCTGCGGATGTCCCTTTTAAAACTACTGGAAAAGAAATACTTACCAAAGGTTGGCGAGTTGCCCTTGAAACCGAAGAAAGTAAAATTAAAAAAGAGTTGAATGAAGCGCAAACTTTACCTTCTTTTGTAAAAGGAGAAAAAGGACCTCATGAACCTTCGTTTTTACAAAAAGAAACTAAACCTCCTAGAAATTTTACTGAAGCAAGTTTATTACGCGCCATGGAAACTGCCGGAAAGCAAGTAGATGATGACGAAATGCGCGAATTAATGAAAGAAAACGGAATTGGTAGACCTTCTACAAGAGCAAGTATTATAGAAACTTTATTCCGAAGAAAATACATTGAGCGACAAAAAAAACTAGTACTTCCTACACAAACAGGCATCGACTTAATCAATATTATTGATAATGAACTTTTAAAATCTGCCGAACTAACAGGAATGTGGGAAAAGCGTTTAAAAGAAATAGAAAGAGGAGAATTTAACGCAGGAACTTTCATCAATAACATGAAAAAAATGGTGGATGAATTGGTGTATGAAGTTCGCTCTAATACCTCAACAAAAAGAATTTCTTCAAATTCTACTATCATTGCGAGTAAAACGAAGCAATCAGATGTTGCAAAAACCAAACCAAAAAAATCAAAAGAAGTTGCTAATAAAACCTGTCCGAAATGTAAGAAAGGAAACCTTTTAAAAGGTTCTGCTGCATTTGGCTGTTCTGAATATAAGAACAATTGCGATTTTAAAATTCCGTTTGAAATTTACGGGAAAAAAGTTTCTGAAAATCAATTGATACGATTGATTGATAAAGGATGCACCACCAATTTAAAAGGTTTTAAAACGGATGCTGGTTCTGTTGAAGGTTTAATTCGATTTGACGATGATTTTAAATTAAAATTAGAACCTAAAAAAGAACCTATCAATTCGAGTGCCGTTGAGAAGAGTTCTGATAAAATAACTTGTCCTAAATGTAAAAAAGGTACTGTTTTAAGAGGAAAAACCGCCTATGGTTGCTCAAATTACAAAACGGGTTGTGATTTTAAATTTTTATTTGAGGACATCAAAAAAATGGCAAATGGCCAACCGTTAACCAAAGAATTGGTATTGAAAATTATTAGTGCTTAAAAAGTAAAAAAAGCACTTCAAAATTACCTTCTATTTTTTATGAAAAATTTTCATAAATAAAAAAAGGACTTCCGAAAAAGTCCTTTTATTGTTATTCAAATTTAGTAGTATTATCTTAGTTTAATTCTAATTTTTAAACACTTTCTACTTCTAAACTAATTAATTTTAATTTACTTTTTTCTATTTGTAATGCATTTAAAAGTGTCTCTTTGCTCTCTGCAAAAAATTCTTTTTTAGCTAAAAACAATTCAGTATAATAATCAATTCCTGCTTCTAAATTATCTTGAAATTTAGACAAATATCGTAGTTGCTTTTTATCAAATACATCTTTAATTTCATCAACTTTTTCTTGAAAATGTGTAATATAAAGTGATAATTCCTTCACAAATACGTTTGGTCTATCTGTTCTTGAAATCATATTATCTCTACCATAAATATGATCTGTAATATTTTTTAAACTCATCACTTTATCAAAATAAGCCATATTTGGACCCGGACAAACAGAAACACCATCGCCAGATTTCTTTGTGCTCATGCTATTTAAAATTAAAGTAGAAGTACCTAAACCAACACAAATACATGATTTCTCTGTTACCTTATTTACCTGTTTTTCTTTTTCTTCAGAAGAAATTTCTAACGAATCAATTTCTTTTAATTTTAAATGCTGATATTCTCTTGAAGCAGTACACAAACCAGATTCTTTAAACTCAGTATTTAAAGCAATAAATTTATTAGGACACGAAGTTCCTGGTCTTCCTTTATCTATAAGTTCTTGTCTGTGAATATCTTTTGTATTTCCTTTAAGTGTATTAAAAGGAACCCCTAAAGGAGAACTGTTGCTTAAATACAAATCTTTCTCTTTAGAGTCTGATAATAATTCCATTGTTTTATCATCAACACTTGTAGCCTCAGGAACCAATAAAAAAGGACTTCCCCAACCAATAGAATCTAATTTGTAATGATCTAATAAAAATGAATGTTCTTCATCTGTACCTACTCCACCTTGTGATGTTATTTTTAAAGTTAACTCATTTACTGGTAAAACTCTGTTTGCCTCTTTTAAAGCTTCTACCAATAAATCTTTGGTTTGACTTTTTAAAATTTCTTTATTTTCTTTAAATTCTTCTAAAACTGGTCCTAATAAAAAACCATCTGTAGCAAATGCATGACCACCACAATTTAAGCCAGATTCAATTCTATATTCAGAAACCCATAAACCTTTTTTGGCTAAAAATTTACCTTGAATTAAAGCCGATCTATAATCGCTAACTTTTAGAATAATTTTCTTTTTTATATATCCGTTTTCATTTGGAAAAAAATCATCAAAATTACTCATATATGCATATAATCTTGGATTCATCCCTGCCGAAAGCACTAAAGATGATGCTAAATTACTATTTGCATATCCTCTTAAAGCTGCATGAGCATCATTGTATTCAATTGGTAAAAGTTCTTTATCAAGATAATTTCCTTTATCAATTTTGGTCATAATATTTACATCAATACTACCCATTGTTAAATTTTTATGAGCCCAATCTTTAAGCTTAGAAAAATCTATACCTTCATCTGTAAGTTTTAGAAACTCTTTTTTTACGGATGAATATTCTGGTAACATATGAATATATTCATTTAAAGCTTTGCTTTTATCTGATGTTATATTCTTTAGTTGATGAAATTTTTCTTCAGTTTGTTCTTGTAATAAATTTAAATATGAAGTAATTCTTTTTGCTCTAAAATCTTCAACTTTATCTGTTATTTCTTTATAAGGAATTTCAAATTTTTCGCTGTAGATTTTTCGCATTTTTTCAATCAAAATATCATCTACTAAAGAAATTACAGAGTCAATACCATATTGTGCAACTTTTAAAGGAGAATCAATTGTAAATCCAATTCCCATAACAGGAATGTGAAAGGAATGTGCGTTTTTCATCTATTTATTTTAAATGTCTAATTAATTTTTAAATAAGCTCGCAATATATCCTTAACTGCAACCAAAAAACATGACTAATATCATTAAATAGAAGAGATTAACTTTATAAAAAATAAATTTATAAGTGAATTCTTAAAACAATAAATGAGTGTTAAATAAAATTTAACACTCATTACTTTGCACTAACAGGGGAATTATATTTTAATTTACTGGCTATTTTTTTTCTCTAAAGCAATTGCTTTTGGAAACAAAATATTATTTTCTAAATGTATATGTTGATTTAAATCTTGCTCAAATTCTTCTAATTTTGCATACAAGGCTTTAAACGTATTACAAGCTCCATTTGGCGGACTATAATTGTTAGAAAGTTGCTTTATTTCTTTCAAAATATCGCCAGCATTTTCATGCTCCTCTTCCATCATTTTAATAGGATTATTTACAGTTCCAAAATGCGGCATTTTTACTTTTATACCTTCTTTATCAGCTTTCACTAATTGTTTGATAAACGGAAATAAAATTAATTCTTCTTTTTTTAAATGAGCAGCTAATTCTTGCGCTACTTCATTAAAAAGTCTATTAATTTCTACTACTTCTGTATAATGATGTCCATGCACTTTTGCAACTTTTGCAGCATATTGTAGCACTAATGGCGTATTTTCGGTAACATAATTATGATGAATATTTTCGATATGATCTACTAAAAAATCTAGTTTCCAAGCATCATAATTATAAGCATTAGATGTTGGATTGTTAATATTTAGCAATTCTTTTTCCATTTCTTCGAAAGAAACATTATGCTTTTTACAGGCTTTTTCTATTGAAATTCCTCCTCCACAGCAAAAATCTATTCCGTGTTTTTTAAAAACATCTGCAGTTTTTATATTTTAGGTAACAATTTCTGCTACCGTATTTTCTTTTGTAATATTCATTTTAATAATTTCAGGTATGTAAATCGTTTACGTTTAACAATAAAAGATATTAAAGTCTTTTATTAAAGCAAATTTATAATTGCTTTAAAATTTAAACCATGATAATTATCATATAAAAAGATTTTTTTATCCTTTTATATTTGTTGTTAAAAAGTTCACTAAAAAACAACGATATTTACATCCATAATAATACAAATTTTGATAAAAATTAAGATTCAAAGTTTTTATAGCATTAGTTATTTTTTAATAGCTGCATCTTTAGGTATTTTACTAAGATTATTTCCTGTTACAAATGTTGATGCAACCTATAAATATATAGTTCATACACATTCGCATATTGCGCTTTTAGGTTGGGTTTATATCGCTTTAACTACTTTAATTTTTCATTTATTTATACAAAAAGAAGCTCGTAAAAAATATTCATACATATTTTGGGCAACACAAATTACTATTTTAGGAATGTTGCTAAGTTTCCCTATAACAGGATATGCACTTTATTCGATCATTTTTTCTACACTTTTTTTAATTTGTACGTATTGGTTTTATGCTTTTTTTAGGAAGCATACTACTTGCGTAAAAAACACTTTTTCTTATAAATTTATAAATACCTCGCTCCTATTTTTGGTGATTTCTAGTATTGGACCTTGGGCTTTGGGAATTATTATGAATACACTTGGCAATACGTCTCATCTATATAAAAATGCTATCTATTTCTATTTACATTTTCAATATAATGGATGGTTTATTTTTTGCCTTTTAGGATTGTTTATTTTCTTGTTAGAGAAACATGAAATTTCTATCAACAAAAAAGCATTTTCTGTATTTTATAAGTTGATGATAGTAAGTTGTTGTTTTACTTTATTTTTATCATTTCTTTGGATAAAACCTTCGATATTTATATATATTTTAGCATTCTTAGGAGCTGTTTTTCAATTGATTGCATTGCTAAAATTTCAACATATTATAAATAGTATAAAGGCTGATTTATCTAAAAAAACAACTCCTTTTATATATCAAGTATTACAATTTATTTATATCCTTTTTATCTTTAAAATTGTATTACAAGCAATAACTTCTATTCCGTGTTTTGCTGAATTAATTTCACAAATTATCGACTTTGTAATTGGCTATTTACACCTTACATTTTTAGGAATTGCGAGTTTAAGTTTGTTCGTTTTTTTAAAAGAATTTGGCTTACTAAAACTCTCAAAATTTTGGCTACGGATATATCTTACAGGATTTATTTTATCAGAAATCCTACTTTTTTATAAAGGATTTTGCATTTGGCAACAAATCTCTATCATCGATAATTATTATGAAATTTTAGTTCTTGTAAGTGCTTTAATTCCGATTGGTGTTTTAGGAATTTGCATTCAAAATAGTATCTCTATATTTTCCACTCGTCAAGAACTTCGTTAGCAAATTGATCACATTGATCTAACGTTTCTTTAATATGATCTAAAGTTGTTTTAGGATTAATTAAACACATTCTTATTACAATTTGATTTTGTAAAATTGTGGTAACCAAAAGTGCTTCTTTTGATGCTACTACTCTAGCCGAAATTTCTTGATTTAATTGGTCTAATTTTTCATCAGATAAATTTAATTTTAAAGGATTGTATCTAAAATTGATAATTGCTAAAGTTGCCGGAGAAACAATTTCCCAATTTTCACTTTTTCTTAGAATATCTTCTGTTTTTTCTGCCAAATCAATATTATAAGAAATGGCTTCTTTAAAAGTTTCTAAACCAAAGGTTTTTATAGACATATAAAATTTTAAAGCTCTAAACCTTCTTGTTAATTGAATGCCGTAATCATAAAAATTAATTTCTGATTCATTGCCTTCAATATCTCTTAAATACTCTGGTTTTTCACTAAAAGTATTGCTTAACCAAGAAGCATCTTTTACTAATAAACAACCTATTTCATAAGGTTGAAAAAACCATTTATGAGGATCTACCGTTAAAGAATCGGCGCGTTCAATTCCTTGTAAAATTTTACTTCCTTTTTTTGATAAAATTGCTGCTCCGCCATACGCACCATCAATGTGAAACCATAAATTTTCTTTTTCGCAAATGTCTGCTAAAGCATCTAAAGGATCTACGGTTCCTGTATTTGTAGTTCCTGCAGAAGCAATAATACAAAACGGTTTTTTACCTTGTAATTTATCTTTTGCAATTTCATTTTTAAGTTTATTGATACTAAATTTAAACTCTAAATCGGTAGGAATAATTTTAATTTGCTCTTTTTTAAAACCTAAAACTCTAATTGCTTTTATGTTAGATGAATGTGCTTGATCTGATAAATAAATAATTGCATCAGAAAAATCATCGCCACATTTAATTCTTCTTGCAGTAACTAAAGCTGTTAAATTTGCCATAGAACCACCGCTTGTAAAAATTCCGCCTCCTTTAGTAACCGGAAAATTAAACATTTTTAATAACCAATTTAAAGTAACAATTTCTAGTTCTGCTGCCGAAGGAGAAACAAACCATCCACCAGAAAAAATATTAAATCCGGTTGCTAAAGAATCTGCCATTGCACTTATAAAATTACTTGGTCCGGGCACAAAAGAAAATGCTTTTGGATGGCTAGAAATATTACTATTCGGAATTACATTATCCATCACAAAATTTAAAACTTCATCAGCAGGCATCCCTTTTTCTGGAGCTTCTTGTAAAAAAATGGTATCCATTTCTTTTCTAGAAGCCTTACTTACAGGCTTTTTACTTTCTATACTATCAAAATGGGCTACAATTATATCTACAATTTTGTAACCATAAGACTTCATCTCTTCTACTGATAATTCAAAAAAAGGCTTCATTTTTTATATTTTTTACAAAATTACAAGATGTTTAGAACCTATAAGTGATAAATGTCATATTATTTTAAAAAAAATTAAGAAGTTGATTTTATGACCATTATCATTTTTTTAAAAAATAAAATACTTCAAATTTGCTGTAATTAAAAGATAATAGAGATGAAAAATATAAAGAACAAAACTGTAGCCGATTTTGTGGTAAATAATATACATACTGCAAACATTTTCAAAAAATATGGTATTGATTTTTGTTTTGATGGCAAAATCTCTATTGAAAATGCATGTATTAAAAACGGAGTTGATTATCAACAATTAGAAGATGAATTAAAGAACATCGTTGTTAAAACAAATTTTTTAAATGATTTTAATAAATGGGGTCTCGATTTTTTAATGATTTTTATTGTTCATATTCATCATAGATATGTAAAGAAGAATATTCCTTTGTTAAAAAAATATGGAGAAAAAGCAGCAAAAAATCAAGGAGAAGACTACAAAGAGTTAGAAGAAATTAATAAGCTTATTCAAAAATTTTCTGAAGAATTAACAGATCATATGAAAAAAGAAGAAACTAATGTTTTTCCTTTTATAAAGGAACTTTTTAACGCCAATAAAGAGCATAAAACAATCAGTTTATCAAGCTTTAAATCATTAAATTACCCTATTAAAATGATGGAAAAAGATCATGATAAAGAAGGAGATATTTTTAAAAAAATTTCAGAATTATCTAACAACTACAAAGTACCAGAAAATGCAAGTTTAGCATTTAAAAAACTTTATCATAAATTACAAGAATTTGAAGATAACCTTACTAATCATGTACATTTAGAGAATAATATTTTGATTCCGAAAGCTAAAAATCTTGTCTTAGAAGTTGTTAAATAGTAATTTAATTTAACTTTCACTTTTCTTTAGTATTCAACAATATTCTTTTCATTATTTTTGCTGCAAAACAAATAACTTGAAAAGATTATTTTTCTTACTATTAATCATTTTTACTTCAATTTCTTACGCTCAAGAAAAAAAGAAAATTGAATATTACGCAGAACAGCAAGAAGCTGATGAAGAAAAATACCCAGGAGCTACAATGCTTTTAGGTAATGTAAGAATGAAACATGACGGAATTGATTTAACTTGCCAAAAAGCATTATATTATAAAAAAGAAAACTTTTTTAAAGCAATTGGAACCGTTTTTATAAAACAAGGTGATACGATTACGCAAACTAGTGATTATGCCGATTATGATGCCAACTATAAACAGGCACTTTCTTGGGGAAATGTAGTGTTGAAAGACCCAACAATGACCTTAACCACAGATACATTGCAGTTTGATAGAATTAACCAAAAACTATATTATAAAACTTTTGCAACCATTAAAGATGCAACCAACACACTAAAAAGTAAAATAGGAAATTACTATTTAGAAAATAAAAAATTTACAGCTACCACAAGAGTTACCGTGGTAAATCCAGAACATAATTTAGAATCAGACCATTTAGATTATTACACAGAAACTGGTTTTACATATTTATGGGGTCCATCAACCATAACAAACACAAAAAATAAAAATAAAATTTACTGTGAAAAGGGATTTTATGATACTAAAACAGATATTTCTCATTTTGTAAAAAACGCAAAACTATACCTTAAAGAAAGAACTGTGGAAGGTGATAGTTTGTATTATGATAAAAGAAAAGGTTTTGCATCAGCTACCAATAATATAAAAGTTATTGATACCGTTCAGAATTTTATTACAAAAGGTAATTATGCAGAAATTTTTGAATTAAAAGACTCACTTTTTATTATAAAAAGAGCGGTAGCAATTACGATTGTAGAAAAAGATTCTATGTTTGTTCATGGAGATACTTTACTGGTAACTGGTAAACCCGAAAAACGCATTATTAGAACTTTCCATAATGTTAAAATATTTAAATCTGATTTACAAGGAAAGTGCGATTCTATTTACACAAACCAGGCAACTGGTTTTACTAAAATGTACAGAAACCCTATTATTTGGTCTGACAAAAATCAAATTACTGGTGACACAATTTACTTAAAATCGAATATTGATACAGAAAAACTAGATTCTCTAAAAGTATTTAATAATTCCTTTATAATTTCTAAAGATTCCTTGTCTATAGATGATTTTAACCAGATTAAAGGTAGAAATATGTATGGAAAATTTGAAGATAATAAGCTAAAAACAATGTTGGTTGACGGAAATGCAGAATCTGTTTATTATAACAGAAATGAACAAACCAATATTATAGAAACAATTACCAAAGAAATTTCTAGTAATATAGAATTTACTTTTGATAAAGGAATTGTAGAGTCTATAAAGTATTTAAAAGCCACAGAAGGTAAAACCTATCCGCCTTCTAAATTACCAGAAGAAGTAAAAAAATTGAAAAATTTTATTTGGAGAGAAAGTGAACAACCCAAGAAAATGGAAGACATTTTTATTATTGATACTGATGAAATAAAAGCGCCTATTAAAAAGGCTGGTTTTCCAGAAACAATTCTAGATGAAAAAAAAATCGGAAAGAAAAAACCTACGAAAGCAGTAATTTTACCTGATTCTGATAAAGATCAATAATATGAAATCAGATTTTTTTAAACACCAAGCGCAAACGTCTCCTCACCCACTTGCAATTGAAATTTCTCATGCAAATGGGAGTTATATCTATGATATTCATGGTAAAAAATATTTAGATTTTGTTGCCGGAGTTTCTGCAAATAGTTTAGGTCATAATCATCCAAAAGTTTCTGAAGCTATTAAAAATCAAGTTGATACTTATACACATGTTATGGTTTATGGCGAATTTATTCAGCAACCACAAGTGGAATTATGTAAAATATTAGCTTCAACATTACCAGAAAATTTATCATCCGTTTACATTACAAACTCAGGAACAGAAGCTACAGAAGGTTCTTTAAAATTAGCAAAAAGAGTTACAAATAGATCAGAAATTATTGCTGCAAAAAACTCGTATCACGGCAATACACAAGGCGCTATGAGTGTTTCTGGAGTTGAAAAACAAAATGCGGCTTTTAGACCTTTAATTCCGGGAATTAAATTTATTGAGTTTAATAATGAAATTGATATTGAAAAAATAACCCACAAAACTGCGGCTGTAATTTTAGAAACTATTCAAGGTGGCGCAGGTTTTATAGAACCTAAAAATGGGTATTTAACCAAGGTAAAACAACGGTGTAAAGAAGTTGGAGCGCTGTTAATTTTAGATGAAATTCAAACCGGAATTGGCAGAACAGGTACATTTTGGGGTTTTGAAAATTACAATGTAATTCCGGATATTATTGTTACCGGAAAAGGTTTAGGTGGCGGAATGCCAATTGGTGCTTTTATTGCTTCTTTTGAGCACATGAGTTTACTAAAAGACAATCCTAAATTAGGACATATTTCTACGTTTGCAGGACATCCTGTAATTGCTGCAGCGGCAAATGCAACCGTAAAAGAAATTCTAGAAAAAGACTTCCTTTCAGAAAGTTTACGAAAGGAAAAAATCATCAGAAAACACTTGCAACATACAGCAATAAAAGAAATTAGAGGAAAAGGATTAATGTTAGCTGCAATGGTTGAATCTCCTGAATTAGCTTCAAAAATAATCCTAAAATGTTTAGACAAAGGTTTAATATTATTCTTCTTGTTATTTGAAGGAAAAGCGATGAGAATAACTCCGCCTTTAACAATTTCTGATGATGAATTAGCTTTAGGCTGTTCAATTATCATAGAAACAATTGAAGAATTCGTTTAATTTCCTTTATATTAGCTCATCTAAACTTACTGAATATCAATAAGTAATATATAATTTCACTTTTACATACTTTATATATTCATCTATTTTAAAAGTACATTCAGTTTAAAAACGGAATTGCTGAAAACCGAAAAAGTAAGCACTAAATAACGATACCTTATGAAAAAGTTAAACAACCTATTTAAAAAATTGTTTTTAATATTAGTGTTTTTTACATTAACATTTGTTTTTAATAGTTGCAAAGAACCTGTAAAAGAAACACCAATAGAAGTTGAAGAAATTAGTATTGAGCCAGAAAAACCCGAGTATTTCTCGCTTCGACCAGAAATAGAAAAAGCCTATGGATATTCGCATGCCGTAAAAATAGGAAATGAAATTAAAATTTCTGGAGCGGTAAGTATGGATGATGAAGGAATACCCACTGCAGAAGGTGATTTTGCGCAACAAATGAAAAACTGTTATGCAGATTTAGACAAAATATTAAAACACTATGGTTGTACTTTTGATGACGTAGTAGTAGAAAATATTTTTACAACAAGCATGCAATTATTTCTTGAAAATGCAGAATACCGAAATTACATTTACAAAAAACAATTTCCTACAGGTTCTTGGCTTGGTGTTAAAGAATTAGCTTTACCCGCATTTATGATCGAAATTGAACTTGAAGTTTATAAGCCAGAATAAATGTTTAAGTCACTTTTTTTATGTTTAATCCATTCATTTTTAGCAACCTTACCAAAAAAACGAGTCTTATACTTTTAAAACAAAACACTTCAAAAGAGGCTTTATAGAAAAAGTATAAGACTTGTATTTTTAAAAAATTAATTTAATAAATCCGGAGTATTTAAAATCAATTCTATTTTTTTAATGATTACCGTAATTTCACTCATTTGTGCTTCAATATTTCTAAAGTAAAGGCTAATATCTCTATTTACCCAACTTTCTGATATCACTCTTGCGCCCAGACTAATTCGTAATACAGCACTTTGAACATCATTATCAAATAGTACATTTACAGCTTGCCCAATATGACATTTTTGAGCAGCAAGTCTAATAATTTCTAAAGAAGTACTTTCAAACTGATTAGAGATATCTGTATTTAATAAAACATATAATTTTTTTACTTGAGCTACAGATAAAACTTCTTTATTTTTAAGAATAAAAAAAGGAAAAATTGTACGAATATTTCTGATACCAAATTCTTTTGTATCATATGGATTTTCATTGATTTCGTCTCCAGCAAGTGGCGCTAAAAAAGAAGCTTCTTTTATAGAATCTTCTACAAAATTACAGAACATTTCGATTCCCATATTTCTATATAGAATTGGCGTTCTATAATATCTTTCCATTTCTACAATAGCAGCTTTCCATCGCATATTAGAACCATAATTAAATCCGTCTGATAAATCTTTAGAACAAAACCAAGATCCTGGCCAATCAGAATGATTGTAATATTTGTTTAATCCTTCTGGTAAGGTGTTTTTTACAGAATTGACTAATTTACTAACACATTTAGGGAAAATTAATGCGCCAGAATATGGAGGTCCTGTAAAATATTTACTACCTGTAATACTCACAATATATCCTTTTTGTAAATAGTTTTGAATATCCGAAGGATCTAATCTAAGTTGCGCTGCATCAACAATAACTTGCAAAGATAAATCTTGTAATAAATTTAATTTTTCTAACATATCTTCACTTGGCGATTGATATCCTAATTTAGAATGATCCATCACATGTAAAACAATATGTTTACCTAATTGATTTGTTTTTGAAATGGCATTAAAAACTTCTGCATCTAATTGAGGTGTAGATTTTAATTGTCCGTTTTCGTCTCTTAAAGGTATTTTAATCAAGTCAACATCTCTAAACCCTTCTATTTGATCACCTTTTTTGGCAGGATAATTAAGCGCCGTATTGTTTTCAAAATGACACCCTTTTAAAGCCGCAGAAACGCCACTACCTGTTTCATCAGAAGCAACTAAAACATGCGTTATCTCTTTATCTGTAATAATCTGAGTAATTGCTGCTATTTGAAGTGAAGAATCGGTTCCTGACGGAGAAAAAATAATTTCACAAGCTTCACTTAATTTGAATAATTTTTTAATACTATTTTTTAGTGATTCAGAAAAGTCAATAGCTGTATTTTTAAATCCATTTTTTAAGCTTTCTTTAATTAAAATACTTCTTGCTTTGTCTGATTTATCAAAAGCAAAATTAGAAACACTTGTTGCTGTTGATGATGCAAAAGTAAATGCCTCTGGTCTAGGAAAAGGTCTACAACCATATTTATTTAACAAATCTATTTCATCAATATTTAACCTTAAATCGCCACCGGCCATTAATAAATATTCTGTTGGCTTTGCTAAATTTTCAATAATAGGTTTCCAAGATTTTTCAAATACTTTATGATTTGAATGTAAACCATGAATCTAATATGTGAAAAAAATTGATAAAGATATTTTAAACATTTTTAGCTCGACTCTTCGAAGTATATGGAGAGCTATACTACTCACGGGCGTCGGCGTTGGAGTCACACCTTGG
>JANQTQ010000158.1:14310-15884 GCA_030731625.1 Polaribacter sp.
GAATAGATTCTAGCTCTTCATGTTGCAGCAAAGAATCCGCAGTTAAAACTTCTTCATTTTTAATTAAATTAATTAAAAAATAATCGAAGTTTTCTAATTTTTCTTTATCACCTTTTGCTAATAATTTATAAAAAATTCTTGACACTTCTAATGCAGCAATATTACATAAAGCTATTCCGTGTTTTTCATCATTTAAAGCTTTATACCATAATTGCCACTCGATTCCATATCTTAAATAAACCAACGCTAAAACAGGATTTTTTAAATATAACGAACCAATAATGATCGATTTGTTTGGTACAATTTTAAAGATATCTGGCTCACTACTAGAAGTAATAATATTTATGTTATTTACTTTTGGTACGGTATTAAATCTTTTTAAAACATGAACCAAATAATTCACATTTTCTTTTTCAAATAAGCTTGTTCTTTTATATTGATCTTCAATAGAAATGTTATTCTTCATAAGTGCTTTACGTTAAAATGTTCTAAAAAGAACATTGTGCTAAAATAAGAATGTTTTACAAATCATTAAATTCTTTTAAATTTATTGTTTTACTTACCATAAAACTTTTAAAATCATAAAATAGAATGTAAAATTTTCAAATTGTTTTTTTTAATTATTTATTAAGATTGTATTATTTAAATTTTGTTTTTTATTGAAATGTTTTAATAATGATAAGATGATTCTAATCACTTTTAAACTTGGTTATCAATATTTTTTCGATAAAACCAGGAATATTCTTTGGTAAACGTGATTCACTATCTGCAAAAACAACTGTTGATTTTGCTTTGTTTAAAAGTATATTTTGTTCATTTCTGATTTCAAATTCGAAACTAAAACGAACCTTTGGCATTTGATTAACGGTTGTTTTTATGGTGATTAATTCATCAAAATGAGCTGGTTTTTTATATTCAATATCAAAAGCAATTACGGGCAATATAATATGATGTTCTTCAAGTAAAACTTCATCTAAACCTAATTTTCGTAATAATTCATTACGAGCTTGATGACAATATGTAACATAATTTGCATGATACACATAACCCATTTTATCTACCTCGCCATAACGAGGTCTTATTTGAAAAGTATCAGTTATCATAACAATTATGTGTGTGTTTTTCTTCACTAAGTTGATGTCCCATCTGATTTTTCTTCGTATCCAAATATTCTTTATTAAATGCGTTTGATGGTATTATTATTGGAATTCGTTCAGCAACTTGAATTCCGTTTTCTTCTACTCCAATAATTTTATCAGGATTATTCGTTAACAAGTTTACTTTTTGAATGTTAAGAGCTTTAAGAATTTCTGTGGCAATTTGATAATCTCTTTCATCAGCAGCAAAACCCAAATACACATTTGCTTGAATAGTATCCATGCCTAATTCTTGCAATTTATAAGCCTTCATTTTATTCATAAGTCCAATTCCTCTGCCTTCTTGTTGCATATACACAATTACTCCACTTCCGTTTTTCTCAATCATTTTCATTGCTTCCATTAACTGATCTCCGCAATCGCATCTTAAAGACCCAAACAAATCTCCTGTTGCACAAGCAGAATGAATACGCGTTA
>JANQTQ010000159.1 GCA_030731625.1 Polaribacter sp.
AGAATTATTTAATGATGATATTTTTGTGTATGCAAACGTGCCTTATATCATTAAATCGTATGCAGATATTTTAAAAAACCCGAAAGATACGATTGATTTTGATCATAAATTACAGGCCGTTATTGATGAAAAAAGAGCACAAATTGGTGCAGATGGTTCTTTATTAACAGATAAAAATAACAGTGTTCACAAAGTAAACTTAATAGAAAAATTACTGGTTACTGTGTTGGCAAAAGTATCTAACTTTATTCCAGAAGGTGGTATTTGGTTAAATACACAAAGACCAGAATGGAACGACGCAAACAACGCTTTGGTGGGGAACGGCGTTTCTATGGTAACTTTAAATTATCTAAGAAGATTTATTAATTTCTTTGAAGGAATTGTAGCAAATGCGGATGTTAATGACATAGAAATCTCTGATGAAGTTGCTACTTTATTTACAGAAATTGTAAAAACTTTAGATGAAAACGCTTCGATTTTATCAAGAAAAGTTACGGATAAAGAAAGAAAAACGGTGTTAGACGGATTAGGAAATCCTGCAAGTATTTATAGAGAATCCATCTATAAAAACGGATTTTCATCAAACAAAAAAACAATTACGAAAACATCTTTAGTACACTTTTTTAGCATCACCAAAAATTATTTAGAGCATAGTATTAGAGCAAATAAGCGTCAAGACAATATGTATCATGCATACAATCTAATGACGATTAAAAATACTGATGAAGTTTCTATTTCTTATTTATCAGAAATGTTAGAAGGTCAAGTAGCGGCGTTAAGTTCTGGTTATTTATCGCCAAAAGAGGCTTTAGATTTATTAGACGGCTTAAAAGCTTCAGCGTTATTTAGACCAGACCAATACAGCTATATTTTATATCCAAATAAAAATTTACCAAGATTTACTGATAAAAATAATATTCCTTCCCATAAAGTTGAAAGTTCAAATTTATTAAAGCAATTAGTTGCTGATGGAAATAGAAAATTAATAGAAAAAGACGTTTTAGGCAACTATCATTTTAACGGAAATTTCAATAATGCAAATAGTGTAAAAGCTGCTTTAGCAAATTTATCAGAAAATTATAAAGACTTAGTTACAGAAGAGTCAGAATCAATTTTAGCAATTTTCGAAGAAATTTTTGATCATAAATCTTTTACAGGTCGTTCTGGAACTTTCTTTGGTTATGAAGGTTTAGGTTCTATTTACTGGCACATGGTTTCTAAATTGTTATTAGCAGTGCAAGAAAATTGTTTATTAGCCATACAATTAAAGGAAAGTGAAGCTGTAATTGGTAAATTATTAGATCATTATTACGAAATAAATGCAGGAATTGGAGTGCATAAATCACCAGAATTATATGGTGCTTTTCCAACAGATGCGTATTCACATACACCAGCAAATAAAGGTGCACAACAACCAGGAATGACAGGCCAAGTTAAAGAAGATTTGTTAAGTAGATTTGGGGAATTAGGTGTTTTTGTACAAGACGGAAAAATAATATTTAATCCACGTTTATTAAAGGTTTCAGAGTTTTTAAGAGAAACTAAAGTCTTTGATTATATCAATGTAAAAGGAGAAAAGGGTCAATTAAATATTGATAAAAATCAATTGTCTTTTACCTATTGCCAAGTTCCTATTATTTACAGTTTAGCAAGCAAAAATGCAATTGAAGTTGTTTTAAATAACAATGAAAAATTAGCTTTTGATAGTCTGACTTTAGACAATGAAACTAGTGCAAAAATGTTTGATAGAACCCATGAAATTAAGTATGTAAAAGTTTCAATTATTAAATAACTATTGATGAGAAACAACTGTTTTACATATATAATTTGTTGTTTTTTGTTGATTCATTTTTCATGTACAACACAAGTGAAGGTTAGCAAGGACGAAATCATAGAACAAAAGGTAGATTCTCTTTTAAAGTTAATGACTTTAGAAGAGAAGATCGGTCAAATGTCACAAATAAGACATTTTGAGGCAAATGTTGATGAAGATGTTTCTGCTAAATTTATTGGTTCTATAATTCATACTCAAGGTCCAAATCCTGGAGAAACTGCATTAGATTGGCAAAACAGGTTTATAGTGCTTCAAAAGAAAGCCTTATCAACCAGATTAGGCATTCCAATGTTGTTTGCGGTAGATGCTGTTCATGGTCAAAATACATTTAATGGTGCCACTATTTTTCCGCATAATATTGGTTTAGGTGCAACTCAAAATGAAAAATTAGTTGAAGAAATTGCTAAAATTACGGCAATAGAAAGTCAGGCAACTGGTTTTAATTGGGTGTTTTCGCCTTGTGTTGCAATTCCGTTTAATGAAAAATGGGGACGCGTTTACGAAGCATTTTCAGAAAGTACAGAGTTAACAGAAAAGTTAACGAAAGCTTCTATAAAAGGTCATCAAGGAAATTTAGAAGATTCCAATACGGTTTTAGCCACTGCCAAACATTTTATTGGTGATGGCGCAACAGATTTTGGAATAGAAGGCGGTGAAACTTCTTTGTCTGCTAAAGAAATTAATCAAATTTTATTGGCCCCTTATAAAGTTGCTGTTAAAGAAAATGTTGGAGCAATTATGGCTTCTTTTAATACCGTTTCGGGTATTTCTATGCACGCAAATAAAGCATTAATTACAGATACTTTAAAAGTAGGATTAAATTTTAAAGGAATTGTAGTTTCTGATTGGCAAGGATATTCAAGATTTGGTAAAAATGATATTATTAATGCAGGTGTAGATGTTGTAATGGCCGTTGATGGTAATTTAGTAGGTTTTCAAGAAGGATTAAGAGAAGGTGTAAAAGATAGCACAGTTTCTATGGTAAGAATAGATGATGCTGTAAAAAGAATTCTACGTCAAAAATATCGATTAGGATTATTTGAAAACCCTTTTCCGGATCCAAGTTTAATTGCAAAAATAGGAAGTAAAGAGCACAGAGCAGTTGCAAAACAAGCAGTGAGAGAATCGTTAGTTTTATTGAAAAATAAAAACAATGTTTTGCCTTTATCCAAAGAAACAAAGAAAATTGTTGTGGTGGGCGAACATGCAAATAATAGTGGTTTACAATCTGGTGGTTGGACCATCAATTGGCAAGGTTCTTATGAAAATTATAAAGGGGCAACTACCATTTTAGACGGAATAAAAAAACTTTCTAAGGGCGAAGTTGTGTATGATCAAGAAGCGAGTCAAAATCATTTTGATGCAGATATTGCTATTATTGTAGTAGGTGAAACGCCGTATGCAGAATTTATGGGAGATATTGGTCATGAGTCCAATCAATTGCAATTAACCTTATCAGAAACACATCAAAAATATATAAAAACCTATCAAGAAAAAGGCGTAAAAACTGTGGTTGTTTTAGTATCAGGAAGACCTTTGGTTGTTACAGATCAAATAGAAAAATCTGATGCTTTTGTGGCAGCATGGTTGTTAGGTTCGGAAGGTGATGGTGTTGCAGAAGTACTTTTTGGAGCTTCTAATTTCTTAGGGAAACTACCTCATTCTTGGCCAAAATCGGTTGAAGATTTTAAGGGGAAATATGGCCCAAATTTTTGGGATAAATCAATTGAACCATTATTTCCTATCGGATTTGGTTTAAAACATTAAATAAAAAATATGAAATCAATTTTAAATATTGTTGTATCAACATTGGTGTTAATTTTTGGTTTAGGATGTAGTGCCAAAAAAGTAAATAAAATAGAAGTAAAGAAAGTAATAAAAGAAGAAATGACAGCAGCCCAAATTTTAGGAAATCCAGATTATTTAGCTATTTCCTATGGAGGATATCGAGAGAAATCAAGAGAAGAT
>JANQTQ010000160.1 GCA_030731625.1 Polaribacter sp.
CACTAACCACTAACCACTTTTTTTAAATCCCTTTTAATCGCTTCATAAACTTTGTAAAATCTTCTTTATTAGGTGTTGTTCCGTTAAAAGGTAGAATATCCCATTCATTATTTTTGTTGTAAATAGTGAAGTTAAAAATGGATGTATTTTCGTCATCAGGATTTAACAATGGATATCTTAAATCTACATAGGTATAAGTACCAATTTTTCCCTTTTTAGAGATGTTGTAATAATTATTGCTAAACCAAGTTAACGTTTGCAAATTAGCATCATTCATGTCAAGCAAATCATGATTTTTTTTAACGGTAATTATTTTTTCTGATATTGATTTTTTATCGAACAAAGAATAAAAAGTTAAATGATAATTGTCTTTCGTTTCTGCAACAGCGTACCACAAAATGTTATTTAAAATTGTAGGTTGCGCAGAAAATCTGGTGAATTGAATTCCTGCTTTTTCAAATGAATTTTTAAATACAGCATCCATGTAAAATTTATTAATGATTGTAAAAATCATATAAACCGAACTGATATAAATTCCTGTTTTTAACCAAAAGGTTCTTTTTTTACTTTTTCTATTGATGAACATTAAACCAATCATACATACTAAAAAAGGGAAGGTGTAAAGAGGGTCAACAACAGAAATAGTGTTAAAAGCAACTCTATAATTAGAAAAAGGCTCAAATAGTTGTGTGCCATAAGGCGTAAAACAATCTAAAAGCGGATGCGTAAAAATTGACCAGAAAAAGAGCAAAATCCAGTTTTGTAAAGTGGTAGTTTCTTGTCTCTTACCAGTATTATAAAGTTTGTAGGTAATCCATCCAAAGACAAAACAGCCTAAAACAGCAAATAAAATAGAATGCATAAAACCTCTATGAAAAGCCATTGCTTGTATTTCGTTGTGGTATAATAATCGTCCGATAAAAACATCCAAATCCGGAATTGTACCACCAATGGCACCAAATAAAAGTGCTTTGTTGCCTATCTTTTTTCCAAGAACAGCTTCACCACAAGCAGCACCTAAAATAATTTGAGTTAATGAATCCATAAAACAAAAATAAGAGAAGAAATTTGATTTGCATAACATTCTGTAAAATCGTAACATTACAAAACAAAATTTTATAGAATGCAAGACGGTAAAAATTTATCAGAAATTAAAATTGAAAATCAGGTAATCATAGAAAATAAAGAGTTAAGTCTTTTAGAATCTTTAATTCCGGTTGTTTTTTTGATGTCCTTATTAGCATATAATATCTTTTTTGTTGACGGACAAGAATGGTTTGGTGCCTACACAAATCAATATATTTTATTAATGGGTGGTTTGGTTTCTGCCGCAGTTGGTTTTTTAAATAAAGTATCTTTAAACAGAATGTTTACTGAAATTTGGGAAAACTGGAAAAGTGTTTTTGTACCGATTTTGATTTTGTTTTTAGTGGGTGCTTTAGCAGGAACTTGGTTGATAAGTGGTATTATTCCCGCAATGGTGTATTATGGATTACAAGTTTTAAGTCCGGCTATATTTTTACCGGCATCTGTAATTATTGCAGCTATCATATCTATCGCTACAGGTAGTTCTTGGACAACTTCTGCAACAGTTGGTATTGCCTTGGTAGGAATTGGAAGTGCGTTAGGAATCCCAACAGGAATGATTGCCGGAGCAGTGATTTCTGGTGCTTATTTTGGTGATAAAATGTCTCCTTTATCTGATACAACAAATTTGGCACCGGCAATGGCGGGTACAGATTTATTTACGCACATAAAATATATGTCATATACCACCGTGCCAACATTAATTATAACATTAACGGTATTTGCTATTTTAAGCAGCACAATTGATACCAGTGGTAATGCAGATATTAGTAATTTATTAGCTACAATAAGCGATACTTTTTACATTTCTCCTTGGTTGTTTTTAGTGCCTGGAGTTGTAATTGTAATGATTGTAATGAAAACAAAACCATTAATAGCATTAGGTGTTGGTGTTATTTTGGCAGCAATTTTTGCGTATATTTTTCAAGTTGATGTTTTAGACGGAATATCTGATTCTAATTTTGGAGCGATAAATACTGCTATATTTACGGATGTTCAAATTCATACAGATAATGATAAGTTATCAGAATTATTTTCTTCTGGAGGAGTAGAAGGGATGATTTGGACTATTTTATTAATTACTTGTGCAATGGTTTTTGGAGGAATTATGGATGCAATTGGTGCTTTGGCTAAAATTACAAAAGAATTGTTATCGGTAGCTACCTCAATTTTTGGTTTGTTTGCAAGTACCGTGGTAAGTTGTTTAGGATTAAATGCTATTGCTTCAGATCAATATTTGGCAATTGTTATTCCTGGTAAAATGTTTAAAAAAGCGTATCAAGATAGAGGTTTAGCGCCAGAAAATTTAAGTAGAACTTTAGAGGATTCTGGTACTGTAACATCTGTTTTAATTCCGTGGAATACTTGTGGAGCGTATCAATCTGGAGTTTTAGGCGTTTCTGTTTCAGACTATTTTGTGTACGCAGTTTTTAATTATGTAAGTCCTATTATGACACTTATTTTTGCTGCATTTAGTATTAAAATTAGACAATTGGTAAAAAAATAGCATGATTGATATTGCTGTTGTTTCTGATGCAAAAACACTTACTGTAATTGCTTTAAAATCAAAATCCTATTGGGGTTATTCTGATGAACAACTAAACAATTGGAAGCATGATTTAACGGTTTCCAAAAAAATGATTCAAGAAATGATCGTCTATAAATTCATTTCTGATGCTAAAATTGTCGGATTTTACATTCTCAATCAGCCAAAAGAAAAAAGGATTGAATTAGAATTTTTGTTTGTTTTGCCAAGTTTTATCGGCAAAGGAATAGGAAGTCAATTAGTACAACATGCTTTTGAAAAAGCAAAAAGTCTAAAGTGTAATCAAGTTATTTTAT
Organism: Polaribacter sp.; assembly: GCA_030731625.1. Classification (GTDB taxonomy): domain Bacteria; phylum Bacteroidota; class Bacteroidia; order Flavobacteriales; family Flavobacteriaceae; genus Polaribacter. Next base: position 2,929 of record JANQTQ010000160.1, read on the forward strand.
TAGCAGATCCTCACGCCGTTCCGTTTTATGAATCTAAAGGATTTGTACTAATTGGTAAGAAAGAAAGTTCTATTGCTGGTCGTTTTTTGCCTTTGATGCAAAAAAAATTGACGACCTCACTTTAAAATTTTTATTTCATCCCTAAACGAATAATCTGGGTTTTAATTTTTTCTTTGTTGCTGATTAAGTAAGTTTATAACTGTTGTTTCCTCACAAAGAATTTAGTCTGATTTGTGTTCATTCAAATTTTATCTTTTGATTAATTCCTATTTTTAAATTCCAAAATAGCATTGTGTGGTTTCAGCGTAATCAAAGGTTTTATTTGAATAGGAGATTCTTTTTCAATAATTTCGAATTGTTCTACCAAGGCAATAATTGCTAAAATCATCTCATACATGGCAAAATTATTGCCAATACACATTCTAGGTCCCGCACCAAAAGGGAAATAATTTTTTGAAAACTTAATATTTTCATCTAAAAAACGCTCAGGAATAAAGTCATTTGGTTGTTTCCAAAAATCTGAATGACGATGAATTTCATAAATTGAAAACAATAAATTCGAGCCTTTAGGTAAAATAATTCCGTTATAAGTGTCTTCTTCAATATTTACGCGGTCCATAAAATAGGCTGGAGGAAACAAACGCATAGATTCTTCAATAACTAATTTCGTATAACTCGCATTTTTTATCCAGTGCATGCAATCTGAAGATTCACTTTTTATTTTTTTGATTTCAGATGCTATTTTTAATTGTGCTTCAGGATTTCGGGCCAATAATTCGCAGGTAAACGTAAGTGCATTTGAAGTTGTTTCATGACCCGCTGCAAATAAAATCAATATTTCATCTACCAATTGATTTTCATCCATACTAGAGC
>JANQTQ010000161.1 GCA_030731625.1 Polaribacter sp.
ATTCGCCATAATTGAAAATGTTATGGTCAAGTTGTGCAAAATATGTGCAAAAAAAGCGTAGAAAAGTAACCAATTTATCTGTTCTCTAGAAGAACAAAAGTCCTCTAAAACAAAAAAAACTCATTGAAAATCAATGAGTTAATTGTGGTCCCACCTGGGCTCGAACCAGGGACCACCTGATTATGAGTCAGGTGCTCTAACCAACTGAGCTATAGGACCAATTAATTTGGCTGCAAATGTACTATTATTTTTAATTTATTTGCAAATAAAATTAAAGAATAATTACACCGTTCTATTCATTAACCATAAACCAAAATCTTTTAAACTGTTTTTATTGGTTTCTGTAAGATCCATCTTTGTTAATGTATCAAAAGCCTTGTCTGTGTAGTATTCTATTTGATCTTTTATTAAAACAGGAATATCATTTAAATCAAAGATTCTTGTTACTTCTTCTATTTTAAATGAATTATCATCTAGTTTACGGCTGTAAAAATGCTGTAATTTCTTTTTATCTGCTTCATTAGAAACCTCTAAACATTTTAAATACAAAAATGTTTTTTTGTTTTCCATGATATCTCCTCCAACTTGTTTTCCAAAAGTTTCTGGATCTCCAAAAGTATCTAGATAATCGTCTTGTAATTGAAAAGCTAAGCCTAAATTTAATCCGAAATCATAAATTAAATTGGCATTTTCTTCATTTGTTTCTGCAACAATTGCGCCCATTTTTAAAGCGGCTGCAACTAAAACAGATGTTTTTAAACGAATCATATTTATATAATCGTCTATTGTTACATCATTTTTAGTTTCAAAATCTACGTCTAATTGTTGTCCGTCACAAACTTCTAAAGCAGTTTTGCTAAAAAGCTTTGCCAATTTTTGAAAAACAAGAGGTTCATAATTTTCGAAATACTGATAGGCTAAAATTAACATGGCATCTCCAGAAAGAATACCTGTATTGATATTCCACTTTTCATGAACGGTAGCTTTGCCTCGTCGTATAGGTGCATCGTCCATAATGTCATCATGAATTAATGTGAAATTATGAAAAACTTCAACTGCCAAAGCTGCTGGCATTGCTTTTTTATAATCCGAAGAAAAAATATCTGCAGCCATTAATGTTAAAACAGGACGTATTCTTTTACCTCCCAATTGCAGAATATAATCTATAGGTTCGTATAAGTTTTTAGGCTCATGTACCCAGTTTTTAGATTTTAAGTACTGCAAAAATTCTTGTTGATAATGTAAAATGTTCAAATCTGTAATTTTTTGTAAAAATAATGTAAAGAAATTCTACTTTTTAATCTTAATGTTAAAAAATCATTAAAACTTTGGAAACTTTTTTTGTTTCTAAAGTTTCCTTGTTTATATTTGCAGCCGATTATGAGGGATAAAATAATAGAAAAATCGAACGAACTCTTTTTAAACTTGGGATTTAAAAGCGTTACAATGGATGAAATAGCCAACGCTTTGGGTGTTTCAAAAAAAACAATTTACAAATATTTTAAAAATAAAACAGCGCTTATTGCTGCAGTAACAGATTTTATGTTTCATTCAATTTGTACAGGAATTGACATGATTTGCGATTTAAAAAAAGATCCTATTGAAGAAATTTTTGACATAAAACGATTTGTGTTGTCTAATTTAAAAGACGAAAAATCGTCACCTCAATACCAATTGCAAAAATATTACCCTAAAATTTACGCATCATTAAGTAAAAAACAATTTGATGTTATGAAAGATTGTGTAGTAGAAAATTTAAATCACGGAATTGAAAAAGGGTTATATAGAGACGAAATAGATGTAGAATTTATTTCTAGAATTTATTTTAGCGGTATGGTTTCTATAAAAAATAATGACATTTTTCCGCTAGATAATTATTCTATGAATACGCTAATGAATTATTATTTAGAATATCATTTAAGAGGAATTTGTACAGAAAAAGGAATAAAACAATTAATGAATCAATTAACACAAAAATAAACATGAAAAAAATAATACTATTATTTTTTGCACTCACTACTTGTTTTGGGATACATGCCCAAGAAAAAAGCATGAGTTTAACCTTAGAAGAAGCCATAAAATTTGCTTTAGAAAATAGTTACAACACAAAAGTAGCTAGAAACGATATTAAATCTGCAAACGAAAAAGTGTGGGAAACAACCGCTATCGGTTTGCCTCAAATTAACGGAAAAGTAGATTATCAGCAATATTTGAAACTACCAGTAACTTTACTAGATTTTGATGGAGATGGAGTTAATGAAGAATTTGTATTTGTGCAAAAACAAAGTATAAACGCATCTGTAACTGTATCTCAATTATTATTTGATGGGTCTTATTTAGTAGGTTTACAAGCATCTAAAACTTTTTTAAAAATTTCTAAACAGGCAGAAGAAAAAACAGAATTACTAACTAGAGAAGCTGTAATAAATGCCTATGGTAATGTTTTAATTACAGAAAGTAGCATTTCTATTTTAGAAAATAATATTAAAATTCTTCAAAAAAGTTATGATGATGCCAAAAAAATATATGAAAATGGTTTTAATGAAGAAGAAGATGTAGAGCAACTAGAAATTACTTTAGGGAATTTAAAAAATCAATTAAGTAGTGTTCTTAGAATGAAAGATATTGCATACCAAATGCTAAACTTATCTCTTGGAAATCCTATAAATACAAAGTTAGTTTTAACAGATAGTTTAGATTCTTTAGTAAAAAGTAATATAGAACTTAGTTTAATTGCTGAAGATTTTAATGTAGATACTCATATTGATTATTTAATTTCTGAAAATGATAGAGAAACAAAACGATTAATGATGAAACTAGAGCAAAGTAAAGCTTTGCCAAGTTTAAACGCTTTTGTTAATTATGGCAGTCAAGGTTTTTCTGATACTTTTTCATTTTTTAATAGCAACCAACAATGGTTCGATTCTTCTCTTTTTGGTGTAAGTTTAAATGTTCCTATTTTTAGTAGTTTAAGCAGAAAAGCTAAAACTGCTCAAGCTAAAATTGCTTTAGAAAATGCAGATTTACGTTTAGAAGAAACCAAACAACGTTTAAGTTTATTAGCAGAAAAAGCAAAAAGCGAATATCAATTAAGTATCGAAAACTACACTACAGCTCAAAAAAATGTAGGTTTATCAGAAAGAATAGAAAATAAACAGCGTATTAAATTTTTTGAAGGAATTTCTTCTAGTTTCGATTTACTTCAAGCTCAAAATCAATTATACACACAACAACAAAATTACATACAGTCTATGTTAGATGTAATTTCCAAAAAAGCGGCCCTAGAAAACGCATTAAACGTACCAATTAAATAACTAAATTATTATGAAAAATATATATGTATTATTATTAACAGGACTTATTTTAAATTCTTGTGGAAATAAAAAAGAAGCTTCTTTGGATGAAATATTAGCTACTAATGATGTTACACTAATAAATTCAAAAAAACAAGAAATTGATGCAAAATTGCAAGCATTTTCAGATGATTTAAAAAAATTAAATGACAAGTTAGATGGCTTAAATAAGGATAAAAATATGCCATTAATTACTACATTAAACATTAAAAATGAGGTTTTTACACACTTTATAGAGTTACAAGGAAACGTACAAACGAAACAGAATATTTTAGTATATCCAGAAATGCCAGGTATTTTACAAAGTGTTTTTGTGAAAGAAGGCGATAAAGTTACAAAAGGTCAAATTTTAGCAAGTATTGATGATGGCGGAATGTCTCAACAATTGGCACAATTAGAGGCAAACGCACAATTAGCAAAAACAACGTACGAGCGTCAAAAAAGATTATGGGATCAAAAAATTGGTTCTGAAATTCAGTTTTTACAAACAAAAACGGCCTTTGAAACGCAAGCAAGCGCTGTAAATCAATTAAAAAGACAGTTAACAAAATCGAACATAAGAGCTCCATTTTCTGGAATTATAGATGCTGTTTTTAAAGAAAGAGGAACCGTTGTTGCACCAGGCCAAGGAGCAGAAATTTTTAGAATCGTAAATCTTTCTAATATGTATATTGAAACAGAAGTGCCAGAAACATATATTAGTAACATTACTGTGGGCAAGTTTGTAGAAGTAAATTTCCCTGTTTTAGGCGAAACTTTAAATTCTAAAATTAAACAAGTTGGTAATTATATCAACCCAAGTAATAGATCTTTTAAAATAGAAATTGATGTTCCAAATTTAAACGGAAACATAAAACCTAACTTAACTGCAAAATTAAAATTAAACGATTATACCAATGAAAATGCAATTTTAATTCCACAAAGTATCATTTCAGAAAATGCAAAAGGAGAACAATTTATCTATATTATAAAAGATAAAAAAGAAAATAATGAGGCAATTGCAGAAAGATTAATTATTGAAACAGGTAGAACACAAGGAGACTTTATTGAAGTAACAAAAAACCTTACTGCAGACACAGAAATAATTATTGAAGGTGCTAGAAGTGTAAATAATGGTCAAACTGTAAAAGTGATCAATAAACAGTAAAAAAGATGTCTAAAACAAACAAACAAATAGATAAAGAATTTAAGCTTTCTTCTTGGGCTATACATAATAAAACTACTATTTATGTTTTAATGTTTTTGATTCTTTATTTAGGAATAGCGGCATATTTTTCGATGCCTAGAGAAAATTTTCCTGAAATAAATGAAACTAAAATATATGTTAGTTCTGTATATCCTGGAAACACAGCAGAAGATATAGAAAAACTAATTACAAACCCTTTAGAAGATAAGTTAAAATCTGTAAGTAACGTTGTAAAAATAACCTCAAACTCTCAAGAAGATTATTCTATTATCACCGTAGAATTTGATGAGAAAATTGATCCAAATAAAGCAAAACAGAAAGTAAAAGACGAAATAGATCAAGAAACAGCGGGCGAAGATTGGCCAACATTTAATGGCGCAAAAGTAACACCAAATGTTTTTGAGTTAAGTATGTCTGAGGAAATACCAATTCTAAACATTAATATTTCTGGAAATTATCCTGTTGGTAAATTAAAAGAATATGGAGAGTTTTTACAGGATGAAATTGAAGATTTAACAGAAATCAAAAAAGTAGATATTCGAGGTGCTCAAGAAAAAGAAGTAGAAGTTGCCGTAGATATTTACAAAATGATGGCTTCATCAGTTAGTTTTGATGATATTACAAATGCAATCAATCGTGGAAATGTAACCATGTCTGCAGGTAATTTTATTACAAGTAAACAAAGAAGAACTATCAGAATTATTGGTGAAATTGAAAAACCATCAGATTTAGGAGATTTTGTAATCAAATCAGAAAATGGAAATCCTATTTATTTAAGAGATGTTGCAGAAATAAGCTTTAAAGACAAAGATAAAACAACGTACGCTAGAGAAAATGGGGCGGCAGTTGTTATGTTAGATGTTAAAAAAAGGTCTGGAGAAAACATGGTTACTGCGGCAGATAAAATTGGGGTTATTGTAAAAAATGCAAAAGAAAATTATTTTCCACAAGATTTAACCGTAACCATTACTAATGATCAATCGCCAAAAACGATTGGCCAAGTTGATGATTTGGTAAACAATATTATTTTCGGAGTAATTTTAGTGGTCATAGTTCTAATGTTTTTCTTAGGATTTAAAAATGCCATTTTTGTGGGTTTTGCAATTCCGATGTCTATGTTTATGTCTTTAATGATTTTAGGCGGAATGGGATATACGTTAAATACCATGGTTCTTTTTGGTCTAATTATGGGACTTGGAATGTTGGTAGATAACGGAATTGTAGTGGTAGAAAACGTGTATCGTTTGATGGATGAAGAAGGAATGAGCAGAAAAGAAGCTGCCAAAAAAGGAATTAGTGAAATTGCATTTCCAATTATCATTTCTACAGCCACAACCGTTGCCGCTTTTATTCCTTTAGGACTTTGGCCTGGAATTATGGGACAATTTATGGTGATTTTACCTATTACTTTATCAATTGTTTTAGGGTCCTCTTTATTCGTAGCAATTTTCTTTAACTCTGTATTGGTTTCTCAATTTATGAGTACAGAAGACAAAGACATGCCAATAAAAAACATCATCAAACTTACAAGTATTATGGGTGTTATTGGTTTGCTAATTTTCTTCTTTGGCGGAGCCTATAATGCGTTAGGAACCTTAATTATTTTCACAGCAATTATGTTGTGGGTGTATAGATTGGTTTTAAGAAAAGCTGCAAATTACTTCCAAGAAAACACCTTAGTTTGGTTAGAAAACTGGTATGAAGGGCAATTAAAAAGTGCACTTACAGGATGGAAACCTTACATTATAGTTACCGTAACCTTTGTATTACTTATAGCAGCATTTGCGGCATTTGGTTGGTCTTTGAAAGAACAAAGAACTAAAGTTGAATTTTTTCCGGATAACAAGCCCAATCAGATTATTGTGTATATCGAATATCCAGAAGGTACAGATATCGAGAAAACAAATCAAATTACATCAGAAATCGAACAAAAAGTATATAAAGTTCTAAATCAAGATACATATACCGACGGCGATTATAATTATATGGTAGAAAGCACGGTTTCTCAAGTTGGTGAAGGTGCTGGAAATCCGCAAACGGATGGAGGTTCATCTGCAGAAATGCCACATAAAGGAAAAATTACGGCTTCTATGCGTGAGTATAAGTTTAGAGAAGGGGAGGATAGTGAAATTTTACGTCAGAAAGTGCAAGCTGCTTTGGTTGGAATTTATCCTGGTGTTTTAATTTCTGTTGAAAAAGATGCAAATGGCCCACCAGCTGGATCACCAATTAATATTGAATTAACGGGCGAGGATTACGAAGAATTAATTTTCACAGCAGAAAGAATGCGCGATTATTTAAATACCGAAAGTATTTCTGGGGTTGATGAATTAAAGATCGATGTTAATAAATCGAAACCAGGAATGCAGGTTTTAGTTGATCGTAAAAAAGCGGGAGAATTAGGGGTTAGCACTGGCCAAGTTGGGCAACAATTAAGAGCTTCAATTTTTGGAAATAAAGCGGGAATTTATAAAAAAGACGGTGAAGATTATGATATTTATGTCCGTTTTAATAAAGATGATAGATATAATAAAAGTGCTATTTTTAATCAGAAAATAACCTTTAGAGACCAAGCTACGGGTAAAATAAAAGAAATTCCGGTTTCTGCTGTGGCTTCTCAAAGTAATAGTTCTAGTTTTAGTGCCATCAAACATAAAAATGTAAAAAGAGTAGTAACGGTATATTCTGCACTTTCTCCGGGTGAAACAGATGCGGGTGCTGTGGTTGCTAGAATTCAAAATTCAATGAAGAATTTTAAAGATTTACATAAAGGAATTAAAATTGATTATACAGGTCAAATTGAAGAGCAAAATAAACAAATGGCATTTTTAGTGGGTGCATTTTTTACAGGTTTGTTATTAATCTTCTTTATTCTGATTTTTCAATTTAACTCAGTTACCAAACCCGGAATTATTATGTTGGCCATCTTTTTAAGTTTTATTGGAGTTTTTGGAGGTCTTGTAATCTCTGGTGCACCATTTGTTATTATGATGACGATGGTAGGTATTATATCACTGGCAGGAATCGTAGTAAATAACGGAGTTGTTTTATTAGATTATGCCGAGTTGTTAATTAAAAGAAGAAAACAGCAAGATGATATTTCTGAGGATGATTATTTACCATTACCTGTTTTATTCGATGCTATTGTGCAAGCAGGAAAAGCACGTTTAAGACCCGTTTTATTAACTGCAATTACTACCATTTTAGGGTTAATTCCGTTAGCAATTGGTTTAAACATTAACTTCTTTACCTTGTTTAGCGAGTTTGATGCCAATATTTATATGGGTGGAGATAATGTTGTTTTTTGGGGTCCTTTAGCAAAAACTGTAATTTATGGTTTGTTTATTGCAACCTTTTTAACGTTAATTGTGGTACCTGTTTTATTCTTCTTAGTTACCAAGTTTAAAATGAGAGTAAAAGGATTATTAAAAGCAGAAAATCAAGCTACTGAGATGGATAGCCAGATTCAAGAAATAGGCTAAAAATATAATTTTTTGTATAAAGAGGATGAAGTCATAATGATTTCATCCTCTTTTTTTTTGTATGTTTGAAATGATGTTTGAAAAGAAAAAATCTTATACCGTTGATGAAATTAAACGCAAGTTAGAAAACTATTGCGTGTATCAAGATCGATGTCATAAAGAAGTTGAGCAAAAAATAAGGGAATTTAATTTAATTCCAGAAGCTAGAGAACTCATTTTATTAAGTTTGATGAAAGATAACTTTTTAAATGAAGAACGTTTTTCTCAAAGTTTTGCCAGAGGTAAATTCAGAATTAAAAATTGGGGAAAACAACGAATTGTAAGAGAATTGAAGTTTAGAGATATTTCTGCATACAACATAAAAACTGCGTTGAAAGAAATTGATGAAGAAGAGTATTTAAAAACCATTTACAGTATTACAGAAAGTAGAAATGAAGTAATTTCTGAATCTAACATCTTTAAAAGAAAGAAAAAATTGATTGATTTTTTAATGCGTAAAGGTTTTGAAACCGACTTAATTTATAAAACGGTAAATGATATTGTACAAAAAAAGTCTTCGTAAAAACGAAGACTTTTTTTAATTATTAATACTAGTTTTAGCTATTCTAAAATTACTTTTTTAACAGCTTGTTTACCATCAACATTAATTTTTATAAAATACAAACCTTTACTTTGGTTTGATAAATCTATTTGATATTTGTTTTCTTTAATATTATTTTTACTTAAAATTGTTTTACCTAAATAGTTATATACACTAATATCTGCGTTTCCAACAAAATTCCAAGATAGGTTAAAAGTATCTTTAGAAGGGTTTGGATACACTAACAATTCATTTTGTACTACTATGTCATTTGTAGATAAAGAGGCGCCAGTAATACCAAAATCATCAATAATAACTCCCTCTTCGGTTGCTGCTTCATCAGAATAAAACTTAAATCTAAAAATTACATTTGTTTCAGTTCCAATAGAAGACAAATCATGACTGTATTCTCTAAGAGTTGCGTTTGTTCCTCCCAAAGGATGTGCGTTTTCTCCTTCTCCTGTCCATTGTCTTCCTGGTAACGTAGAACTATTTGAGTCATCTGTTGTTACAGCACTTGTATACCAATTTGGAGAATCTGCGTTTCCTAAAATATTCCAAGTTTTACCTGCATCTTTAGAGTATTCAAAAACTAAATAATCCCAATCTTTTTCGATATCAAAAGCCATTTGAAATTTTACTTTTGGTGCTACTATTACAGATAAATCATAACAGTTAGAATACAGATAATTTGTAGTATTTGTTGGGTATTCTCCTGCTAAATTTGTTCCATAAACAGAAGTACCAGAAGAAGCTGTTTTTAATAATACTCCTTTTGGAATTCCTTTTTGCCACCCAGTAGATCTCGTTGATTCTGTTAATAATATATCTTGCACATTATCAGTTTCAAATTGATTTATAAAGAATGGATCTGAAATTGAATTATTAACTTTAAAATATGAAGTGTATGAATTATTGTCTACAAAATCATCGGATGCCAAGATTATATTTATATCTAACTTATGGGTTTTTACTTCAAATGTTTTTTGTGGTAAAGAAATCTCTTTTGTTTCTAATGAATTAATTGTACCCGTCCAAGTATATGATTCTTTAGTTGAATCATCATTATAAATGTATTCAATTACAACTTCATTAATTACATCTGTTCCTTCATTTTTAATAGATAAAATTGGTGAGGTTGCCGAATTACAAACAATAGTATTATTTAAATTTGCAATACTTGTTATACTAAGATCTTTTTTAGGTAATATTCTGGGAATATCTGTTACAAAAACGCCTCTTCCATAAGTTGCTGCAATTAATTTAGAATCTCTTTCATTGATATCTAAATCTTTTACAGCTACATTTGGTAAATTAGTATCAAAAACTTGCCAATCTGTATTATCATCATTAAGGTAATATACCCCTAATGAGGTACCTAAATAAATAGTATTGTTTCCACTTCTTTTGTGAAATTTAACAACTAATTTACTTTCTTGTGGAGTATTTGTTCCAATCGTAACAAATGTTGGACTTACAGAATTTATATTTACCGATTTATGAACACCACTATTTGATACTACAAATACTGTATTTGGGTCTAAAGGGCTTGGCTCTATTCCGTTAATTGTACCTCCTGTAAAAGCAATTTGAGTAAAATTAACCCCAGCATCTAAAGATCTATAAAGACTTGCTCCTTCAGCTGCAAAAATAATATTTTTATCTAAAGGACTAATTTCTAACTGATCTAAATCTTCACCAACTTCAAAATCGAAATTTGATGTTAACTGCCATTCGTTATTTACAATTTTATATACTTTATTATACCCAGCATACACTTCACCATCACTATTTATTGCCATTGGTGTAACCCATTCTCCACCACTATCATTTGTTCCTGTTTCTTCATCTGGAGCGCCTAATCTTAAAGAAAGGGATTCTCCATTATCATCTGATTTATATAAATTACCTCCATATTGAATAAATCCATAATGTACTTTTTTGTTGGTAGGATCTACGTTTCCTTCCATTCCGTCTCCTCCGTGATAATTTATCCACTTATTATTATTAAATGCAAAACCACCATTATCTTGTAACCCTCCGGCAAGAATTGAAGAATCTTGCGTGGCAACAGAAATTTTATAAAATTGACTAATTGATAAGTTTTCTGTTAAATCTGTAAATTTTGCTCCTTCATTTGTAGAAACATAAACTCCACCATCTGTACCAGCAAAAAATTTACCATCAATAAATCTTAAAAAGTGAATATCTGCATGCACATAAGATTCAGAATCTGGTAAGGTCCAATACGTTATTTTACTAAAATTATTTCCACCATCTGTAGATTTAAAAATATCTAAAACACCCACATACACAATTTCTGGATTTACATCAGATGCTGTAATTGCTAAATCATACCAAGCTTGTGAACCTCCAAAGATATCTTTTGTTTCTGTTGTTTTTGTAAACGTCTCTCCACTATCTGTCGATTTAAAAATTCCATTAAACCCGTTATTTCCAGGTCCGGTATTTGGTATATAACTTACAATATAAATATAATTACTATTTGCTTTTGTTACATCCATAGCTAGTCTATAAGAATCAGATATACCTGTAATTGTAATTTCTTTAAAAGTACTTGCTCCGTTTATAGATCTCCAAAACCTATTTCTAGCAGCAACATAATACGTTTCTGGATCTCCAGGTTTCATTTTTAAATCTAGATTTGTTTGCTTTGAAGTAACATTTAAAGCTAACGTTGTTTTCCAACTAGCACCACCATTTATAGATTTTTGAATTCCGGTTGAAGTAGCAACAACGATTGTTTCTGGATTATTTGGATGAATATAGATATCATTCATCAATAGAGGACTGCCAGTAATTGTACCCGTTGCATTCCAGGTTGCTCCGCCATCTAAAGATTTCCAAACGCCAACTGCGTAAGAATCTCCTGCATCATCATCTCCAGTTGCAATATAAATTATGTTAGAATTTGTAGGATGAATTGCAATACCAGAAACACCAATTTGAGGAAGATAGTCTGTTAAAGGAGCCCAATTTATACCTGCGTCGGTAGATTTCCAAATTCCTCCTGCCGGCGCACCTACGTAATACGTATTTGGATTACTAGGGTCTACAGCAACAACGTTTATACGTCCTTGTCCAGATGATTTTAAACTTGGTGATGAATACGTGTTAGAGCTTTGAAACGGCCCAACAGGAGTCCAATTTCCTGTATTCTCATTTTTACTGTTTGCTTTTCTTGCTTGTTTAACTTCCCAAGCATCCCATAAATCTGATGATGGTTTAATTTTACCACTTGCATCCGTGTAAAAACCCCAATGATATTTCCATCTTTCAAAAGGTTTTAAACCACTTCCTTTTTTATTTCTATCAATTGTAGCAAAATAAGCTTCTGCAGATTTAGAAATTTCTTTTAATGTTAATTCTGATGTTTTTCCGCCCTTTTTTTGAAGTTCTTGAGACCAAGGAGCATCAATTTGAATTTGCGATTGCGCAATAAAGGAAACAAAGAATAGTAGTAGTGTAATTTTTTTAATCATGTTTATTTGAATTTAAGAATATTGAATCGTTTTTTTGTTTTACTGATATCACTTTTTTAATGTCGTCATTTGGTATTGAAACTGACAGAACATAGTGTTTAATTTTCCATTCTTTATTTATTTTTTCTAACACTCCAGAGCCTCTACAAGTTCCCATCCAAGTGTTTAAGAGTTCATCAAACCAAACAAAATTTGCTGTAGAATTTGTGTAAATATTTCGTTCTATTGTTTTAAAACTCCATGCCTTACCAGCATCAAAATAAGGTTTGCTAAAATCTGAAAACTGCTTTTTAGTCCAATTTTCTGAGGCATCGGTTCCTATAAAAACAGAAACACTGTCAAATCTATTAAAATAATTTTCAAAATTAGCATTTGCAGCTGCTTGATGCCAATCGTTTAAAATCGTATTTATTTCTTCTTTAATTTTTACTTGTTTCTGTAAAGAATTGCTAGAAAACTCAATTTTACAAGAAACTAAAATTAATGAAAATAAAATAAGTAAAACCGCTTTTTTCATAATTATCACTTATATTGCATCTGTTAATTCTGCTTAATACTCATTTTATCTTTTCTCTGAACAGATTTTTTATGAATAGATATTCTAGAAATACTATCAATATTTGTAGAATCTAAACCAATAAATTGCACATCAAATTCCATTTCATCTTCAAAACGTTCTTTTAATAAAATCGATGTTACTTTAGAGGTTATTGCAGAAAACGCATTGATAATATTCTTTGTTTGCATGCTAACTTCATCTGCTGTAATTGCCGGAATAAAAGTCATATCTACCAAACGTAAAGTTTCATTATGTAAAATATTTATTCGTGTAATAAAAGAATCGTTGTCAAATAAAGGAGGTTTTACACTATCTTTTAAAGATACTACTAGCTCTTTTAATTCTAAAGCATTGCTTAATATTTCATTTGAAGAAACCTTTTGAAATCTTGATAAAAATTCATCAACAGCCTTTAGTTCCTGCCAATTTTCTATTTCTTTTAAAAAAATAGGATTCACTTTTTCTGCAGCTTTATAGCTTTTAATTTCACTTAAAGGCGATGTTGTATCTTGTTTTTGTGTGTTTTCTTCCTTCTTTTTATTACAAGAAAAAAAGATGCCTAAAGTTATTAAAAATAAAATATTTTTCAAAATATAAAAAAATTGGTTTGTAAAAATAAGCTTTTTTATGTGTTAATTATGTTAAAGAAAATGAAACTAAGAAATATTGTAAGTTAATTTGCGTTTTTTCGTCTAAAAATTGAGAATAGAAGTTTTATCAATCATGAAAAATATCATAGAAAAAAGTTTAAAAAATAGCATTTCGTACCAGGAATATAGAGATTTAGTTTATAGTTTATTGGCAGAAAACAAATCTACTGGACCCGAACAATCCGAAGAATTAACAAATTACAGTTTGTTAAATGCTACAAGAATGAAGCGTTTAGACAAAACTATTAAAATTTCTGATGAAACAAAAAATGAAATTCAGCAAATAACAGCACCTCAAACTTGGTTGTTAATTACAGAAGGTTGGTGCGGCGATGCTGCTCAAAACTTACCAGTAATTAATAAAATGGCAGATTTAAATGCTAACATTCATTTAAAACTGGTTTTACGTGACGAAAACTTAGAGTTAATCGACTTATTTTTAACAAATGGCGGAAGAGCAATTCCTAAATTAATTGCTTTAGATAAAGACCATAATGTTATAAATACATGGGGGCCAAGACCAACTGTAGCCACAGAAATGGTTGCCGATTACAAAGCAAAACACGGCGCTTTAGATGCCAAATTTAAAGAAGATTTACAAGTTTGGTATAACAAAGACAAAGGACAAAGTACGCAAGAGGATTTTATACAATTGTTGAAAAAAAATTAAAAAAAGAGATCTTTACAACTAAAGATAACATTTTTTAAAACCGCAAATTTGAAATACAAGTTTGCGGTTTTTCTTTCTGTATATTTGCAGTATAAAATGTAAATCATGTTTGTAGATTACAGTACAATTGCAGAAGATGCTAAAGTTTGGGTATATCCATCTAGCAGAAAATTTTATCCAACAGAAATTGAAGAAATTGAGCAAAAAGTAAAAGCCTTTGTAGAAAGTTGGAAAGCAGCTGACCATAATTTTAAAGTTTCTTATCAGTTTTTACACAATAGATTCATTGTTTTTATTGCTGATGTTTCAGAAACTACCATTACCAATGCAGATATTGATGCTTCTGTTGCTTTTATTTTAGAACTTCAAGAAACCTATAAAGTAGACCTTTTAGATAAAATGAATGTTTGCTTTAAACAAGGTGAATTTGTACAATACAAAGAACTAAAAGACTTAAAAAAACTGATTAAAAACAAAGCTGTTACAGGAAAAACAATCATTTTTGATAATTTGGTAAACAACAAAGAAGATTTTGAACATTACTGGGAAATTGCGCTTGAAGATAGTTGGTACAACAGATATTTATAACACTTTATGCTGCAAGTAAACAACATAACTTTTGGATATTCTAAAAAGAAAATTGTTTTAAATAATTTTAATTTTAAATTAAATGAAGGTGAACATCTTTGTTTGATGGGCGAAAGTGGTTGCGGAAAATCTACCCTTTTAAAAGCCATTTATGGTTTAATAGACTTAAATGAAGGCACAATTTTCTGGAAAGAAAATCAAATATTAGGGCCTAAACATCACTTAGTTCCTGGCATGGATTTTTTTAAATATGTTGCTCAAGATTTCGATTTGATGCCTTATATTTCTGTATCTGAAAATATTAAAAAATTCTTGTCTCGCTTTTATCCTGAAGAAAGTGAAAAACGCACGCAAGAATTGCTCGAAGTTATAGAAATGAAAGCTTTCGAAAACACCAAAGTTAAAAATTTAAGTGGTGGTCAACAACAAAGAGTTGCCATTGCAAGAGCGTTGGCAAAAGAACCAGAGTTGTTATTATTAGATGAACCTTTTGGACAAATTGATAATTTTAAAAAAAACTCTTTAAGAAGAAGGCTATTTGCATATTTAAAGGAGAAAAATATTGCTTGTATTGTTGCAACACACGATAAAAATGACGCACTTTCATTTGCTGATCAATTAATTGTGATTAGAAATCATAAAATTTTGGTTAATAACACTCCAAAAGAAATCTACAACACTCCAAAAGAAAAATATGTTGCAGCTTTGTTTGATGATGTAAACGAAATTACCATCAATAATAAAAAATATTTATTCTATCCTCATCAATTAAAAATTGTTGAAGAGTCTAAGCTTAAAGCTCTTGTGTTAAACTCTTATTTTAAAGGTTCTTTTTGGTTGATCGAAGCCGAGTTTGAAAAACAAATTATTTTTATAAAACATCCTCTTTTCTTAGAAAAAGAAACTGAAATAAATCTTGATTTCTTAAAAATAGAAATCACATAAATATAAGTAGGGAATTAAATTACTA
>JANQTQ010000162.1 GCA_030731625.1 Polaribacter sp.
TTTTACTAATAAGTACACTTATATATTGTGTGAAAAATTGTTTTCTAATATCTTTGCAAACTCAAAAATTAAACAATTAATGATTAAAATTACTTTACCAGACGGAAGTATTAAGGAGTTTGCTGTAAATAGTACTCCTTTTGATGTTGCAAAAAGCATTAGTGAAGGATTGGCTAGAAACATTATATCCGCAAGTTTTAACGGAACAACTGTTGAAACGACTACTCCACTAACCACAGATGGTTCTTTAATTTTATATACATTTAATGAAGATGCTGGTAAAAAAGCTTTTTGGCATTCTTCTGCACACGTATTAGCAGAAGCTATCTTAAGTTTTTATCCGAATGCAAAATTAACAATTGGCCCCGCTATTGATAATGGATTCTATTATGACTTAGATTTGGGCGAAGATGTTATTTCTGAAAAAGACTTTAAAGAAATTGAAGACAAGTTTTTAGAAATAGCTCGTGGAAAACATGAATTTTCTATGCGTTCTGTTTCTAAAGCTGATGCATTGGCATTATATACCAAAGAAAACAATCCCTATAAAGTTGAGCTGATTGAAAACTTAACGGATGGAGATATCACATTTTGTGATCACAGCAATTTTACTGATTTATGTAGAGGAGGCCACATTCCGAATACTGGAATCATTAAGGCTGTAAAAATAATGAATGTTGCTGGTGCTTATTGGAGAGGTGATGAGAAAAACAATCAGTTAACACGTGTTTACGGAATTACGTTTCCGAAGCAAAAAATGCTTACTGAGTATTTAGAGCTTATCGAAGAAGCTAAAAAACGTGATCACAGAAAATTGGGTAAAGAATTAGAATTATTTACTTTTTCGGCAAAAGTTGGTGCAGGTTTGCCTTTATGGTTGCCAAAAGGCGCTGCTTTAAGAGGTCGTTTAGAAGATTTTTTAAAGAAAGCTCAGAAAAAAGCTGGATACGAAATGGTAATGACACCACATATTGGTCAGAAAGAATTGTATGTTACTTCAGGACATTATGAAAAATATGGTGCAGATAGTTTTCAGTCGATAAAAACTCCTAAAATGGATGAAGAGTTTTTATTAAAACCGATGAATTGTCCGCATCACTGTGAAGTTTACAACTTTAAACCTTATTCTTATAAAGATTTACCAAAACGATTTGCAGAATTTGGAACAGTTTACAGATATGAACAAAGTGGAGAATTACATGGTTTAACTCGTGTAAGAGGTTTTACGCAAGATGATGCGCATATTTTTTGTACACCAGAACAATTAGATCAAGAATTTAAAGACGTTATAGATTTAGTTCTATATGTTTTTGGTTCTTTAGGTTTTGAAAACTTTACAGCTCAGGTTTCTGTTAGAGATATGGAAAACCTTGACAAATATATTGGTGATGTTGAAACTTGGGAAATTGCCGAAAATGCAATTATAAGTGCAGCGACAGATAAAGGTTTAGATTTTGTGATTGTAGAAGGCGAAGCTGCTTTTTATGGACCTAAATTAGACTTCATGGTGAAGGACGCTTTAGGCAGAAGTTGGCAACTTGGAACGATTCAAGTTGACTATAATTTACCTAAACGTTTTGATTTAACCTATAAAGGAGCAGATAATCAATTACACAGACCGGTAATGATTCACAGAGCACCATTTGGTTCTATGGAGCGTTTTATCGCGGTTTTACTAGAGCACACAGCAGGAAACTTCCCACTTTGGCTAACACCAGATCAGGTTATCTTATTGCCAATCAGTGAGAAATATCAAAATTATTCAGAAAAAGTTTTAGAATTGCTAGAAAATGCCGAAATTCGCACGCTCGTAGATGACAGAAATGAGAAAACTGGCAGAAAAATTAGAGATGCAGAAGTAAGTAAAGTTCCGTATATGCTAGTTTTAGGTGAGAAAGAGGAAGAAGACGGTACTGTGTCTGTAAGAAAACATGGTGAAGGCGATTTAGGTACATTTACAATAGAAGAATTTGTATCTTTAGTGCAAAAAGAAATAGAAAGTACTTTGGTGAAGTTTTAATTCATCAATTAGAAATAAAAATAGGTTGGTAAAACAACTAAATGTTAAATTTAAATTTATAGGTCATAGCAATACGTAGAAGTAGGTCGAGAAGACCATTAAGAGTAATCAAAGAAGATCAACATAGAATTAATGAAAAAATAAAATATGTTGACGAAGTTCGTCTTGTGGGCGATAATGTTGAAGTTGGTGTTTATCCTTTAGCGAAAGCAAAAGAAATGGCCAAAGAACAGGAATTAGATTTGGTAGAAATTTCTCCAAAAGCTAAACCACCTGTTTGTAAAATTATTGATTACAAGAAATTCTTGTATGAACAGAAGAAGCGAGAAAAAGTATTAAAATCTAAGGCTACAAAAGTAACCATTAAAGAAATACGTTTTGGACCGCAAACTGATGAGCATGACTATGAATTTAAGAAAAAGCATGCAGAAAAATTCTTACAAGAGGGTGCAAAATTAAAAGCATTTGTTTTCTTTAAAGGAAGATCTATTATCTTTAAAGAGCAAGGACAAATTTTACTTTTAAAATTAGCCCAAGAGTTAGAAGAATTTGGTAAGGTTGAACAATTACCGAAATTGGAAGGTAAACGTATGATTATGTTTATTGCACCAAAGAAATTAAAATAATAAGAGTTCTTAAAGTTTTAAAGTTCTTAAAGTTTTAAAGTTTAGTTTGTACTCAACTTTAAAACTTTATAAACTTTCTTACTTTTTTAACTAAAAATAATAAGCAAGATAAAAACGAAGGAGAAATGCCTAAAATGAAAACCAAATCTAGTGCCAAAAAACGTTTTAAAGTTACTGGTTCTGGAAAAATTAAAAGAAAGCACGCGTTTAAAAGTCACATCTTAACAAAGAAGTCTAAGAAACGTAAGCTTAAATTGACTCATGATACTTTAGTACATAAGTCTGATGTTGCAAACATCAAACAACAGTTAGCTATATAATTTAGCTAAAGGGAATTTTATTATTAACCATGGAGTTGCGCTATTTGATATACAATGTATAAAAAAATAGAAAGTGTCTATATTAAAGACCGCCAACTACAAAAATCATTGAAATTATGCCAAGATCAGTAAATTCAGTAGCCTCAAGAAAAAGAAGAAAAAAAATCTTGAAGGCAGCAAAAGGTTACTTTGGACGTAGAAAAAACGTTTATACAGTAGCAAAAAATGCGGTTGAAAAAGGAATGCTTTATGCATACCGTGACCGTAAAAGTAACAAGAGAAACTTTCGTTCTTTATGGATTGTACGTATTAATGCTGCAGCTCGTTTACACGGAATGTCTTACTCACAGTTTATGGGGAAAGTAAAAGCAAATCAAATTGAATTAAACCGTAAGGTTTTAGCCGATTTAGCTGTTAACAACCCAGAAGCTTTTAAGGCAGTTGTAGAGAAAATTAAATAAATAACAATACTTGCTTATATTTAAAACCCAAACATTTATGTTTGGGTTTTTTTCTTAAATTTACACTTTCTAAAAGCACAAAATAAAATGAAATATAAATTACTACTACTATTTTTTTTATCAACTACCCTTTATGCTTTCGCACAAGAAACTGTAGTAACTGAAGAAAAAGAAGACAACTCTTTAGCTGGTCAATTTGAGAAGATGCATAGAACTTCTACAGCCTTTCAGACCTTTAAAGTTATTGATAAGGATGTTCTTCAAAAATTAAAATCAAATGTTTTAGATTCAATAAAGAGTTACAAAAATTTAGTTTCTACAAATGAAAACTTATTAATTACCGAAAGAGAAAATATCGAACAATTAAATTTATCTCTTAATAAAACAAAATTAGAATTAGAAACCTTGCAACAACAAGAAAATTCCATATCTTTTTTAGGTGCACAAATTAACAAAAACACCTATAACCTAATTTTATGGACGATTGTTATTCTATTAGCTTTAGGACTTGGCTTTTTTGCTTTTAAATTTTCTAGAAGTAACATTTTAACCAATCAAGCTCGAAACAATTTATTAGATATAGAGCAAGAACTTGAACTCCATAGAAAAAAATCTATTGAGATACAACAAAAATTAGGTAGAAAATTACAAGATGAAATCAATAAACATAGAAATTCTTAATAAAAAGCGTTTTTAATTATACTATTTTTAACAAAGGCAAACAATACTGATTTTTCAATATTGTTTGCCTTTTTTCTTTCATTTTTATTATCAAACTGATAATATTTTTTTCATTAGTAAAAACTTGCTTTTTTATTTTGTTGGTTTACTTCATATTTTATACCTTAATGGTTTTAAAAAACTAAACGAATAAATTAAAAATTACTTATGAAAACCCTTTTTTACACAAGAGAATTCCCTCCATATGTTTACGGAGGAGCTGGTGTTCATGTAGAATACCTAGCTGCAGAACTTTCTAAATTAATGGATGTTGATGTTAGATGTTTTGGAGATCAAGATTCTACAGATGGAAATCTAACTGTAAAAGGTTTTCCTTACGATAATCCTATTTTTGAAAATGCTGATGATAAACTAAAAGCTGTCTTTCAAACATTAAGCACTGGGTTACACATGAATGCTGATGTTATTGATGCAGATATTGTTCATTGCCATACCTGGTATGCGCATTTTGCTGGTATCATAGCTAAACTATGCTATGGAATACCGTTAGTTATTACAACACATTCTTTAGAACCTTTAAGACCTTGGAAAAGGGAACAATTAGGTCGTGGTTACGACGCTTCGTCTTGGATAGAAAAAACAGCAATAGAAATGGCAGACGCACTTATTGCAGTATCAGAAGAAACCAAAGAAGATGTTTTAAAGCATTTTAATGTAGACGAAAATAAAGTAAAAGTTATCTATAATGGAATCAATCTTCAAGAATATGTTACCACATCAGAAACAGCAACTTTAGACTTTTATAATATTGATAAAACAAAACCTTATGTGCTATTTGTGGGTAGAATTACCAGACAAAAAGGAATTATCCATTTGGTAAACGCCATTAAATATATAGATCCAGATACACAGATAGTTCTTTGTGCTGGAGCACCAGATACCAAAGAAATTGGTAAAGAAATGGAAGATGCTGTTAACGAGGTTAAAAAAACTCGTAAAAATGTAATCTGGATTGATAAAATGGTCACTAAAAAAGAAATTATTCAGCTATATTCACACGCTGATGTTTTTTGTTGCCCATCTATTTATGAACCTTTTGGTATCATAAATATTGAAGCAATGGCATGCGACACAGCTGTTGTTGCGAGTGCTGTTGGAGGCATTAAAGAAGTTGTGGTACATGGAGAAACAGGGCTTTTAATTCCTGTTGAACAACAAAAATCGGCACCTTTTGAACCTGTAAATCCAGATAAATTTGCTAGAGATTTAGCAGATGGAATTAATAAAGTTATAAATGACCCAATCCTTAGAAAGTCTATGGCTAAAAAAGGCAGAAAAAGAGTGGAAGATTATTTTGACTGGATATCAATTGCAAAACAAGTAGAAGAATTATATAAATCAATAAAAAACTAATCAAATGATAAATGACAAAGTATTAGGAATTATTTTAGGTGGTGGTCAAGGTTCAAGATTATACCCATTAACTAAGGATAGATCAAAACCTGCCGTGCCAATTGCCGGTAAATATAGATTGGTAGATATCCCTATTTCTAATTGTATTAATTCTGATATTAAAAGAATGTATGTATTAACTCAGTTTAATTCTGCTTCTTTAAATGCCCATATAAAAAACACATATCACTTTAGTTTTTTTAGTTCTGCTTTTGTAGATGTATTAGCTGCAGAACAAACAATACATAGTGATGCCTGGTTTCAAGGAACTGCAGATGCGGTAAGACAAAGTATGCATCACTTTTTACAAAACGATTTTGAATACGCATTAATTCTTTCTGGTGACCAATTATATCAAATGGATTTTAATGATATGATTAATAAACATAAAGAAAGTGGTGCAGAAATAACAATTGCTACCTATCCTGTAGATGCAAAAGATGCTACGTCTTTTGGTTTATTAAAAACAAATGATGAAAATATAATTACTTCTTTTATCGAAAAACCAGCTGCTGATTTATTACCAGATTGGACATCGGAGGTAGGACCAGAAATGAAAGCCCAAGGTAGAGATTATTTAGCATCAATGGGAATTTACATTTTTAACCGTAAATTATTGGTTGATTTAATGAGTAATCCTGACACTAATGATTTTGGTAAAGAAATTATACCTCAAGCAATAAACACTCATAAAACATTAAGCTATCAATATGAAGGTTATTGGACAGATATTGGTAATATAGATTCTTTCTTTGAAGCAAATTTAGGTTTAACAGATGATGTACCTCAATTTAATTTGTATGATAATAATCAAGGAATTTATACAAGACCAAGAATTTTGCCTATATCAAAAATTTCTGGAACTATTTTAAACAAAGCTGTTATTGGTGATGGATGTATTATTCAAGCAGAAAAAATAGATAGATGTGTTATTGGTATTCGTTCTAGAATTGGTAAAAATTCTTTAATATCTAACACCTATATGATGGGAAATGATTATTATGAATCTTTAGACGAAATTGCATATAATAACATAGAAATCATGATGGGAATTGGCGATAGATGCTATATTCATAACTGTATTGTAGACAAAAACTGTAGAATTGGAGATGATGTAAGAATCAATGGTGGTAAGCATATTAAAAATGTAGAAACAGATACATACCTAGTAAAAGACGGTATTGTAGTTATTAAAAAAGATGCCATAATACCTAAAGGAACAAATATCGGTTAGAAAATATTTTTTACTTTCTTTATTTAAAACGAAACAAATTTAATGCAAAATCAAAGTAGAATTGTAATAGAAAATATTGCTCCGCAATTAAATCAAGGAACAGTATATATAAAACGTGTTGTAAACGAAATTGTAAATGTATCTGCTGATGTTTTAGTAGATGGGCATGATGTACTTCAGGCTAATTTATTATACAAGCATGAATCAGAAAAAAAGTGGACAGCACACAGAATGCATGCCACTTCTAACGATCAATATATAGCAAATTTTATAACAACAAAACAAGGTTTTTATTCTTATAAGATTGAAGGTTGGGTAGATTATGCCTTAAACTGGCAACACGGAATTGAAAGAAAAATTGATGATTATCAGCATGTAAATTCAGAACTTTTAGAAGGTGCGGAACTTTTGTTTGCAATTATAGATGACGTAAATGCTGATGATAAAGAATACTTACTTTACTTAATCTTTATTTTTAAAAATTCAGAAACCTATGCAGAAGCAATTAAAGAAGCAGTTTCTAAAAGATTAACGGTAATTCTTAAAAACAATCCGAAGAAATCTTTAGTTCAAACTTCACCAGAATATAGGGTTTATGTTGATCGTTTAAAAGCTAGATTTTCTACTTGGTACGAATTTTTTCCGCGTTCTGCATCAGAACAAGAAGGTAAACACGGTACTTTTAACGATTGTCACAGATTGTTACCAAGAGTTGCACAAATGGGTTTTGATACGTTGTACTTTCCTCCTATTCATCCAATTGGTGAAGTAAATAGAAAAGGGAAAAACAATACTACAGTTGCTCAAAATGGCGATGTTGGTTCTACTTGGGGAATTGGTTCTAAGCATGGAGGTCATAAAGATATTCATCCAGAATTGGGTTCTTTAGACGATTTTAAACATTTAGTTGCAAGAGCAAAAGAATTAGGAATTGAAGTTGCTATGGATTATGCTTTGCAAGCGGCACCAGATCATCCATGGGTTACAGAACATCCAGATTGGTTTAAATGGAGACCAGACGGAACAGTACAATATGCAGAAAATCCGCCGAAAAAATACCAAGATATTTTGCCAATTTACTGGGAAAGTGGTGATTATAAAAACCTTTGGCAAGAATGTTTAGATACTTTATTTTATTGGATTGATTGCGGAATAAATGTTTTTAGAGTTGATAATCCGCATACAAAACCTTATTATTTTTGGGGTTGGATTGTAACTGAAGTAAAGAAAAAACATCCAGATGTTCTGTTTTTAGCAGAAGCTTTTACAAGACCAAAAATAATGCATCAATTAGCAAAACAAGGGTATACACAATCGTATACGTATTTTACGTGGAGAGATTCTAAACACGAGCTAATTGAGTACATGAATGATTTGACAAAAACAGATCAAAAGGAATATATGCGACCAAATTTTTGGCCAAACACGCCAGACATTAATCCGTATCATTTACAAGGTGCACCAGAATCTAAATATTTACAACGGTATGCTTTGGCTGCAACCTTGTGTTCTAATATTGGTATTTATGGTCCTGTTTTTGAACAAATGATTGATACGCCTATTGCTGGTAAAGAGGAGTATTTTATGTCAGAAAAATTTCAACTTTGTCATTACGATTGGTTTAAAGAAAATAAAGTAACTACTTTAATTTCGATCATTAATAATATCAGAAAAGAGAACGAATCGTATCAACAAACAAATAATATAAAGTTTTTAGAAACTGGAAATGACCAATTAATTGCTTTCTATAAATGGAACCAAGATAAAACAAACGAGACGCTAACTGTAATCAGTTTAGATGCTTACAACGCACAATCTGGTTCTGTACAATTGCCGCTTCATGATTTAGGAATTCCTTATGGTCATAAAGTAGAAGTAGTAGATTTGGTTACAAGAAACACATACAATTGGTATAATGAAAGAAATTATGTGCAGTTACATGCCACATTACCATTTCACATTTTTAAAATTAATAAGTAATTAATGATTACAGAAACAGCTACAATTTCTACATCTACTATTTTTTCATCTTCAAATAATTGGGAAGAAATCATAGCTGATAAAGATTTTGTAGCTGTTTTTTTATCGGATGTTTTAGAAGAATACATTCAAAAACAGCGTTGGTTTGGTGGTAAATCTAGCAAATTAAAATATATAGAATTAAGCGAGTATTTTAAGATTCAGCAAGATGGTGAAATCTATTTTGGATTAATTTTAGAGGTTAATTTTGTAGAAGCTTTTTATCATCACTATTTTTTACCAATTGCATTTATTGTTGATCAAAGTATTTCTGAAGAAAATAGAATATTACCTATCAAACTAAATCAAAAAGAGGGTCATATTATAGATGCCATGCATTTAGAAGGTTTTAGAAAAGTGGTGTATCAAAGAATAAGTTCTGCTTTACCAGTTGATAAAACTCCGGTGCAATATCATAAATCAGAAGGTTTTAATTTCCCTGCATATACATCATCAAGATGTATGGGCGTTGAACAGAGCAATACTTCTATCATCTATAATGATGAATTTATCTTAAAGTTTTTTAGGCGAATTTATGCTGATAAAAATCCAGACTATGAAATGAGTCATTTTTTATCAAACACAAAAGAGTTTAAACACACACCTCTTTATTTAGGAAGTATCAATATTATCGATTCTGATAATACCAATATTACAATTGGTTTAATGCAAAAATTAGTGCCTAATAATGGTGATGCTTGGGAATATTTTTTAAAGGAAATTCATAAAATCTATCAAACAATAGATGCTAAAAATATTTCTTATAAAAATTTACCAGATGTAGAAATGTTTAAGCGCGTTAAGATTTCTGAAGTTCCGCCTCAAATTATAGATTGGATTGGACTCAACTTACTATCCAAAGTAAAAAAACTCGCACAAAGAACTGCAGAAATGCATATTGCTTTAGGATCAGAGTTTGCAGATACTTCCTTTACTCCTACTCGTTTTAATGGTGATTATACGGTTTGGTTAAAAAACAGATTAACGCATCAATTTCAAAATAGATTGAATCTTGCTGAAAATAATTTACATAAATTAGAAGGAGATTCTTTACAACTCGCAAAGGAGTTTTTAGAAAGAAAAAACGAGATTAGAAAACGCTTAGTACATTTTGATTGGACAAAACTAAAAGGAGAAAGAATTAGAATTCATGGCGATTATCATTTAGGGCAAGTTTTAGTGCAAGATGATGATTTTTGTATTTTAGATTTCGAAGGTGAACCAGAAAGTACCATTAGAGATCGCAAAGTAAAACAACCTCCATTAAAAGATGTTGCAGGTTTGTTTCGATCTTTTCATTACGCAATTTATTCAACGATATTTAAGCATCAAAATGAGTATAAAAAAAGCCAGGATGAACTTTTTGAGTTTGGTGAATTATTATACAAATACATGGTTTCTATCTTTTTGGAAACCTACATAGAAACAGCAAAAAATGCAAACCTAGATATAGGTTACAGAAACGAAAGAATATTTTTATTAAAATATTGCTTATTAGAAAAAGCAATATACGAGTTAGGGTACGAACTTAACTCTAGGCCAAAATGGACAATTATTCCATTAAAAGGTATTGCAAACATACTGAACTCATAAAATTATGACAAAAACAAAAGTACACAGTCTTTTTACAGAATTTGATATTCATTTATTTAAGGCTGGAAAACACTATCGTTTATACGAAAAATTTGGTTCACATCTTATAACTCTAGATGGCGTAGAAGGAACCTATTTTGCAGTTTGGGCTCCAAGCGCAAAATATGTTTCTGTAACTGGCGATTTTAATTTCTGGTTAGAAGGCGAACATCATTTAAATGTACGTTGGGATGGAAGTGGAATCTGGGAAGGTTTTATACCCAATGTTAAAAAAGGTAGCATCTATAAATATAAGATTCAGAATTCTAACAATGATGTTATTACAGAAAAAGCAGATCCTTTTGCAAGAAGATGCGAACATCCACCAAAAACAGCTTCTGTAGTTTGGGAAGATGATTATGCTTGGAAAGACAAAAAATGGATGAAAGATAGAAAGAAAAACAATGCATTAGATGCTCCTTTTTCTGTTTATGAAGTACATTTAGGTTCTTGGAAAAAACAAGTTGACGAAAATCGTTTTTTAAGTTACGTAGAATTGGCAGATGAATTAGTAAATTATGTTGCCGATATGAATTTTACACACGTAGAATTTATGCCAATTATGGAATATCCGTACGATCCAAGTTGGGGATATCAATTAACAGGATATTTTGCACCAACTTCTCGTTTTGGTTATCCTGATGAATTTAAATTTTTGGTTGATAAATTTCACGAAAAAGGAATCGGAGTGCTATTAGATTGGGTTCCTTCACATTTTCCTTCAGATGATCATGGTTTAGGATATTTTGATGGATCTCATTTATATGAACATCCAGATAGAAGAAAAGGATATCATCAAGATTGGAAAAGTTTAATTTTTAACTACGGTAGAAACGAAATAAAAGCTTTTTTAATTAGTAATGCTATTTTTTGGCTAGACCAATACCATGCAGATGGTTTAAGAGTTGATGCTGTTGCCTCTATGTTATTTTTAGATTATTCTAGAGAAGAAGGCGAATGGGAACCAAACATGTTTGGAGGTAGAGAATATTTAGAAGCAATTGATTTTATTAAAGAAATGAATGCTGCTGTTTATGAAGCTTTTCCGGATGTACAAACAATTGCAGAAGAATCAACTTCATTTCCTAAAGTTTCTAGACCAATTTATGATGGCGGTTTAGGTTTTGGTATGAAATGGATGATGGGTTGGATGCACGACACCTTAGATTATTTTGCTAAAGAACCTATTTATAGAAAACACCATCAAAACGATTTAACTTTTAGTTTAAACTATGCGTTTTCAGAAAACTTTATGTTACCACTTTCTCATGATGAAGTAGTGTATGGTAAAAAATCAATTTTACGTAAAATGCCTGGTGATGAATGGCAACAATTTGGCAATTTAAGATTAATGTATAGTTTAATGTTTACACATCCAGGAACAAAATTATTGTTTCAAGGAGGTGAATTTGGACAAACATCAGAATGGAATTTTAATGGAAGCCTTGATTGGCATTTATTAGAATACAATGTTCATAAAGGTGCCCAAGCTATTGTTAGAGATTTAAACAAATTATATAGAAATGAGCCGGCTTTACATGAAAAACAATTTTCTCATGAAGGTTTTGAATGGATAGATCATGGCGATCATCAAAATTCTGTAATGACGTATATCAGAAAAGGAAATGATGAAAAAGATAACGTAATTGTTATTTTAAATTTAACACCGGTTCCAAGAGAAAATTATAGAATAGGACTTCCAAAAGAAGGAACTTTAGTAGAAATTTTTAATAGTGATGCAACCAAATATAATGGTACTGGAGGTTTCAATAATAAAAATTTAAATTCTGAGGTAAAAGAATGGAATAATAGAAAGAATTCTATTGAATTAAACCTACCTCCTTTAGGTATGTTAGCCTTTAAATTAAAATAAAAAACAAATACTCACCTTTTAAATATAGTACATTCTTAAAAAAAGGTGAGTATTTTTTTACATATTCAAAATTTGGGCAACATTTTTATCGCATCAAAAATTATTCTCAAAATAAGTAAATTGCTTCAAGTAAAATATATTATTCTTTAGCGATTACTTTACATTTGCACTTAAACAATATCGTAAAATTCTAGAATTAAAAACTCTGTGTTACAAAGTTTTACGATTTTTACAGGTCAAAAAATCAAATATTTATGATTGTTAATACAGAACTTGAACAAAAAGGAAATTTATTTCCATCAAAAATAATAAAATACAAAAAAGATGTAGATACATTAACCTTTACTACAGAAAACAGTGTAAAACTGCAAGTAACTGTAGTAAGAGATAGTGTAATTAGATTTAGATATTCCACAACAGGGAAATTTGAAAACGATTTCTCTTACGGGGTAACTATCCATGCATCAAGAGGTTATAATTTCTTAACCGTTGTTGAAGAGGATAAACATTATGTTATTACAACTTCTAAATTAATTTGTAAAATAGAAAAACTAAGTTTACAAGTAAGTTTATACGATGCACTTGATTTAAAATTAATTAACGAAGATGAAATTGGTTTTCATTGGGAAGAGAGTTACGAATTTGGTGGCGATATTGTAAAAATGAGTAAGATTTGTCAAAAATCTGAAAGCTATTATGGTTTAGGCGATAAGCCTATTGGTGTGAACCTAAAAGGAAAACGTTTCGAAAACTGGGCTACAGATTCGTACGCATTTGGTAAAGATACTGACCCAATATACAAAGCAATTCCGTTTTATACTGCCATTCAAGACAATAAATCTTATGGAATTTTCTTTGACAATACTTTTAAATCACATTTCGATTTTGCTAACGAAAGAAGAAATGTAACTAGTTTTTGGGCACAAGGTGGTGAAATGAATTATTATTTTATCTACGGTCCGCAAATGGAAGAAGTAGTTAAAAACTATACAGATTTAACAGGGAAACCTCATGCATTACCTCCATTATGGGCGCTAGGATTTCATCAATGTAAATGGAGTTATTTTCCAGAAAGCAACGTAAAAGAAGTTACAAAAACATTTAGAGATTTAAAAATACCTTGTGATGCTATCTATTTAGATATCGATTACATGGAGGGATTCCGTTGTTTTACTTGGGATAAAAAACACTTTCCAGATCCAAAAAGAATGGTTCGAGAACTGGAAGAAGATGGATTTAAAACCGTTGTTATTATAGATCCAGGTATTAAAATTGATTTAGAGTATGATGTTTTTAAAGAAGCATTAGATAAAGATTATTTCTGTAAACGTGCAGACGGACCCTATATGAAAGGTAAAGTTTGGCCTGGAGAATGTTATTTTCCAGATTATACAAAACCAGAAGTTAGAGAATGGTGGTCTGGTTTATTTCAAGAACTAATTGAAGATATTGGTGTAAAAGGTGTTTGGAATGATATGAACGAACCTGCAGTAATGGATGTTCCTAATAAATCTTTTCCAAATGATGTTCGTCATGATTATGACGGTAATCCTTGTTCTCATAGAAAAGCACATAATATTTATGGTACGCAAATGGCGCGTGCAACCTACCACGGTTTAAAGAAATATGCATATCCAAAAAGACCTTTTGTAATTACAAGATCTGCGTATTCTGGTGCACAAAGATATACTTCTACTTGGATGGGAGATAACGTTGCAACTTGGGAACATTTATCAATTGCAAATAACCAAGCTCAAAGAATGGCAATGTCTGGTTTTTCTTTTGCTGGTTCTGATATTGGTGGATTTGCAGAACAACCTCAAGGAGAATTATTTGCTCGTTGGATACAATTAGGAGTTTTCCATGCATTTTGTAGAGTTCATTCTTCTGGAGATCATGGAGATCAAGAACCTTGGGTTTTTGGTGAAGAAATAACAGATATTGTAAGAAAATTTGTAGAATTAAGATATCAATTGCTACCCTATTTATACACTGCTTTTTGGAAATACATAAATGATGGTACACCAATTCTAAAATCATTAGTATTATACGATCAAGAAGATACCTCTACACATTATAGAAATGACGAGTTTGTATATGGCGAACAAATTTTGATTTGCCCAATACTAGAACCAAATGCTAAAGGAAGAAGAATGTATATTCCTAGAGGTAAATGGTATAACTTCTGGACAGATGAAGTTGTTGATGGAGGAAAAGAAATGTGGGTAGACGCAGATATAGACAGTATGCCAATTTTTATTAAAGAAGGTGCTGTAATTCCTAAATATCCTGTTCAACAATATGTTGGTGAAAAGAAATTTGATGAAATTACTTTAGATGTTTATTATAAGGAAGGTAAAGAAGTTTCTGAACTATATGATGATGCACATGATGGTTATGATTATAAAAAAGGAAGATATAGTTTCCGTACTTTTAAAGTAACCGGAAAAAAGAACGAATTTATCTTACAACAACATAAACAAGGTGAGTTTGATGCAGATTATAAAAATTTCAACATTGTATTGCACAATTTACCATTCAAAATTACTTCAATTCAAATTGACAATGTAGAAGTTGATATGAATGATTTTGATATCACTGATTTTCAATCTATTACAGTAGATAAAGAGTTTACAGAATTGCATTTATTAGGTAATTAGGCCTTAAAAAAATCAATATAATTTAGAGAAGCCTCCCCAGAAATGGGAGGCTTCTCCCTGTTTTTGGGGTATACAATTACCCCAAAAATGGGTATTGCACAATACATTCTTGTTTCATAGATTTGACCATAATTATGTTTCCCCCAACAATAATTAAATTTTAGATGCTAAGTTTCCCCCAGAACTTAAATCTATTTCCCCCAACAATAGTGCATAAAAAAACCTCAAAATATTATTTTGAGGTTTTTTTGTATATGTGTAAAAGTAATCTTTTAAAATCCGTCACCTAAACTTTTTAATTTTTCTGTATTTTCTGCCATCATTAATTCATCAATAATTTTTTGAATATCACCATTCAAAATATTTGGCAAATCATATAAAGACAAACCAATTCGATGATCCGTAACTCTACCCTGCGCATAGTTATACGTTCTAATCTTTGCACTTCTATCTCCTGACGAAACCATAGAACCACGTTTTAAGGCATCTTCTGCATTTTTCTTAGCCAACTCCATATCATA
>JANQTQ010000163.1 GCA_030731625.1 Polaribacter sp.
GAAGCACTAATTACACCATCCATTAAAACATTTGAAGGCGAATTTTCTCCAGACTCAAATTCATTTCTTACTACAGAAAACTCAGATTCTAAGTCTTTTTTAGCAATGTAAGAATTAACCATTCTATCTGATTCCAAATCTAAAGCCCAATCTAAATTTTCATCCGTAGCATTAAAAGTCTCAAAATAATTGGTTCTATCATACCAAGTAGAACCATTTGGTCTTGCACCATGTGATGTTAATTCTTCAGGAATATTAGGATGATTTGGAGTTCCTTTAAAGACCATGTGCTCTAGCAAATGTGCCATTCCTTTTTCGCCATAACCTTCATTTCTAGAACCAACTCTGTAGGTAACATTCACCGTAATTGTTTGCGAAGATTTGTCTTGAAATAGTAATACTTTTAATCCGTTGTCTAAAATATATTCGTCAATTCCTTCAACAGAAGCTGTTTTAGTTTGTGCATTTAAAGTAGCTGCTACAAATAAAAACATCATTGTAAAAAGAAAACAAACTCGTTGTAAATTCATTTTTTTCATCATGTTAATTTTTAAATTTATATTGCTAAAGATATTAATTAACTTGGAACATCAACACATAAACAACTGATTATTTGCAACATACAACAAAAACCACAAGTAACCACCATTCTTATACAGCTTGATAATTTACTTTAATTGCTAATTATTAATTTTTGATCAATCGCTAAATCGTTACTCTTTAATCCATTTAAATCTTTTAGAGCGCTAACGGTGATGTTAAATCTTCTTGAAATTGAGTATAAAGTATCTCCTTTTTGCACATTGTAATACTGTACTTCATCGGTATTCGTTTCTTCGCCTTCTTCTATAGTACTTTGATAAATGTATCCTTCTTTTTTAATGCGATCGAATTCGTGTAACTTATAGTCTTCTATAATTCTAATCAATTTAGCAGGATATTGTGGATCTGTTGCATAACCTGCTTTTCGCAATCCATGCGCCCAATTTTCATAATCTGTAACTTTATATGAAAATAAAAAATTATAGCGACTTCTTTGTGTTAAGAACAGTGAATGATCTTTAAAAGATGAAGATACATATTTGTATTTTCTAAAGCATTCTCCTTTTGCGTCATCATCATGATACACTCTTTTTCCTTGCCATTCTGTATGACATTTTATACCAAAATGATTGTTAGATTTAGAAGCAAGTTCACTTTTACCATTGCCAGATTCTAAAACCCCTTGTGCCAAAGTTATACTTGCAGGTATGCTGTACATGTGCATTTCTCTAACAGCAATTGCAGCATATTTTTTAATATATTCTAAAGAATTTTCATTCAATCTTTTAGAGCCTTCTTCTAACTTTTCTATATGTTTATCTTCGTTTACCTTAGGTAAATTTTTAATTTGTTTCTCTTTATACGTCTTATTAGTTTTACTTTTCACTGTTTTTTTACCTGATCCACAGTTAGAAAGCATCAAAAGTAATACGCAACTAAATACTATTTTAAGCTTCATTATACTAATATCAATTCTTTACTTTTATCTTTTAATTTCTGATTTACTCCGTCGATTCCCTGAATTCCTCCAGTATGAATCGCCAATATTTTAGTGTTTTCTTCAAAATAATCTTTTTTGATTAAATCTAAAACACCAAACATCATTTTACCGGTATACACAGGATCTAACAAAACGCCCGTTTGCTTATTAAAATCATTAATAAAACGTATTAATTCATCCGTATGTTTTGCATAACCACCAAAAGTATAGTGTTTTTGCAAGCGCCATTTTTTGTTATTGATTGTATATTTTTTTATTTCTTCGGATAAAAAATTACCTTTTAAAGCAGGAAAACCAATCAATTTTTGATTTCTTTTAGATCCATTGATCAAACCCGCAATGGTACCTCCTGTACCAACAGCACAACAAATAAAATTCATTTTTTTATCCTCTACAGATAAAATTTCTTCACAACCTTGAACGCCAAAAATATTAGTTCCTCCTTCTGGAATTAAATAAAAATCGCCCCATTTATTTTTCATTTTTTCAATAAAACCAAATGATGTTTTTTGACGATATAATTCTCTAGAAACAAAATGAAATTTCATTCCGCTTTCATGAGCTCTTCTTAATGTAGCATTCTCCTCTAATGTTTTTGCCAAATTTAACCCCAATTCTTCTCCTCTAATAATTGCAAACGTTTTCAATCCTGCTATTTCTCCTGCAACGGCAGTTGCTACAATATGATTAGAAAATGCGCCTCCAAAAGTAAGCAACGATTTCTTTTTTAACTTTATAGCTTCGTCTAGATTGTATTTTAATTTTCTAAATTTATTACCAGATATATAAGGGTGAATTAAATCTTCTCTTTTTATAAATAGTTCTATCCTTTTTTCTTCTAAAATAGGAAGAAATATTTGTTGATTTTCAGTTTGAATATGCGAATTGAAGTCCATGATGTATTGATTTCTGAATTACAGAAATCTAGAATTATAATTGATACTATAAAACCCTTAAATTAAAAAGGTTTTGTTTGATGACTAGCTTTTGTATTGAAAAATATGATCTCTATTAATAAGAAATTAAGAAAAGTTAGCAATTTCTGCTTCTACTTTTTCCCATTCTTCCATTAAGCTATCTACTTTTGCTTTTTTGGCTTTGTATTTCTCAAAGAAATTAGGCCTGGCAGAAACTTCGTTGTAATTTTTAGCCAATTCTAAATCGCTTTTTGTCATTTCTGCTTCTAAATCTGCAATATCTGTTTCAATTTTAGAAAGCTTATTATTTAACCTCTTTAAGTCTTTTTCTTGTTCTTTAGATAGTTGCTCAGTTTCTACCTTCGCTGCAGGCTTATCAGCTTTTATAACAGTTCTCTTTTCTGCTTCACGTAAATTTTCAATTTTGTGTTGCTCTAAGAAATAATCAATATCACCTAAATATTCTTTAATTACTTTGTCTTTAAAACCATACACAGTTGATGTTAATCCTTGTAAAAAATCTCTATCGTGAGAAACTAAAATTAACGTTCCATTAAACTGTTTTAATGCTTCTTTTAATACATTTTTAGAGGCAATATCTAAGTGATTTGTTGGCTCATCCATGATTAAAACATTAAATGGCTGCAACAATAACTTACACAATGCAAGTCTATTTCTTTCACCACCAGATAATACTTTTGCTTTTTTATCTACAGCGTCTCCTCCAAATAAGAAAGAACCCAACATATCTCTAACGCGCATTCTGTTAGAATCTGTTGCTGCATCTTCCATGATTTCTAAAACGGTTTTTTCTGGTGGTAATTCTTCTGATTGATTTTGAGCAAAATATCCAACTTCAACATTATGGCCCAGTTTTAAATGTCCTTTAAACGGAATTTCACCAACCATCATTTTGGCCAAAGTAGATTTTCCTTGTCCGTTTTGACCCACAAAAGCAATTTTACTATTTCTTTCAATTAGTAAATCTACGTTTTCTAAAACGTGTTTATCACCATAACTTTTAGAAAGGTTCTCTGCTTCAACAATAATTCTTCCTGGTTCTTTAGAAATTGCAAAACGAATATTCATCGCTTGATTATCATCTTGGTCAACCTCAATCAATTCAACCTTATCAAGTTGTTTCATTAAAGATTGCGCCATCGATGCTTTACTCGCTTTTGCTTTAAATTTATTAATCAAGAATTGTTTTTG
>JANQTQ010000164.1 GCA_030731625.1 Polaribacter sp.
TGAGTATCAGATAAAACGGGATTCAAAATGAAAACAGTTTCGTAATGATTCATAAATTAAATATTTATTGTTTATTTTTAAGGCTGCAAATATACATACTTTTTTATTTATAATAGAATCTTTTTCATATTAAAATTACATCATATTTGTAACGAACAAAACCTTTTAATATACTGATATGCAAATACCTGAAATACCAAATCTAATTCACTATGCTATTCCGTTTTTTGTCTTAACAGTTATTCTTGAAGTTATTTTAACTGTAAAAGTTAAATTAGAAGAGTATAATTTTATAGATGCTAGAACTTCTATTTTAATGGGCATCGGTAGCAAATATAGAGACTTTTAATCCTGTAAAAATTGCTTTTATTGAATGGCATCATATCCTTACAGATTTTTTTACATCAAAAACATCTATGATCAATAAATTTAAATATCTGATAAAACCCCCTGGTTGGAAAAATTATGGAACAAGTATTTTATCAACAGATTTAAGAAAAGAATGGGAAGAAAAAAATAACTAATTTATTGTCATATGAGTGAAACCGAAAAAAAAGATCCGATTTCACTCAAGTTGACAACAAAAACTATCTTTAGTTTATTTATATCACTTTTATTCTAATCAAAAAGACCCTCTAATTCTTTGTAAACAATTTCACCTTTTACAATGTTTAATCCTTTTGATAAACTAGCATCTAATTCACAGGCTTTTTCCCATCCTAAATTGGCTATTTGTAAAATGTATGAAAGTGTAACATTTGTTAACGCAATGGTAGAAGTATATGGTACAGCTCCTGGCATATTTGCTACACAATAATGCACAACATCATCTATAATATACGTTGGATCTTCGTGAGTAGTTGCTTTTGTAGTTTCAAAACATCCACCTTGGTCTACTGCTACATCAACGATAACAGTTCCTGGACGCATTTCTTTTAACATATCTCTTGTAATTAATTTTGGCGCCTTTCCTCCTTTTACTAAAACGCCACCAATAATTAAATCGTGTGTTTTAATAAGTTGTCTTATACTATATTCACTTGAAAAGGCAGTAATAACATGACTTGGTAAAACATCATTTACATACCGTAAACGTTTCATGTTAATATCCATAATTGTTACATGAGCTCCTAAACCTGCAGCCATTTTTGCGGCTTGAACCCCTACAACTCCAGCTCCTAGAATTAACACTTTTCCTGGCGCAACACCCGGAACACCACCAAGTAAAATTCCACGACCTTTAATTGGTTTTTCTAAATATTTTGCTCCTTGTTGCACTGCCATTCTTCCTGCAACTTCAGACATTGGTGTTAATAACGGCAAAGTACCTTCATTGTCTTCTACTGTTTCGTACGCAATACAAATAGATTTACTTTCAATCATTGCTTTTGTAAGCGGCTCGCTGGATGCAAAATGGAAATACGTAAAAACAATTTGATTTTCTTTAATTAAAGGATACTCCTCTGCAATTGGTTCTTTCACTTTTACAATCATATCACTCTGACTGTAAACATCTTTGATAGTAGGCAAAATAGTTGCGCCAACTTTACTATAATCTGCATCAAAAAAACCACTTCCTTCTCCTGCTGTAGCTTGTACAAATACAGTGTGATTTTTTTTAGTCAATTCAAAAACTCCAGCAGGAGTCATACCAACTCTACTTTCGTTGTTTTTAATTTCTTTGGGAATTCCAATTTTCATTTTGCTTAATTTGAATATTTAAGCAAGTAAATCTACACTGTTTTTGTTTGTAATTAAACAAAAAAACAAAGTTTTGTTATTTTTACTGATGTGCTATTTTATTTAGATTAAAAATGATTTTATAGAAAATTGTATTGAAGTTTATTGTCAGATGTTTAATAATTAACGCTAAAAATAAACTTCAATACTCTATTTTCTACTTTTTTAATTCAAATCTAAACGAAGTCCTAAAGAAATATTTCTAGTTTCTGTATTTTTAAACAACGGATTCAAATCGTATTTTACATAAACACTCGTAGATTTATATCCTAAATAAGCACTTAGACCATAATTAACAGTATTCATATTAAAATTATCATATTGAACTTCTTCAATAGCAACTCCATTTGCATCATCGTATTCTAAATATTGTCTTGTCCCTAATTTAAAACCTACAAAACCACCAACTCCTAAACGAACGCCATTATTGGTTCTGTCTTTTACTCGTCCATCATCATAGGTTTTATTTTTTGATAAGTCCCATTCTAAATGCATTGGGAAATTCATTTGCACATGTCTTAATCTACTTTCTGACAATTGATTTCCATAGGTTTGAATTTCTGTAAACTCTCCGTTTTTAACATGAATTTTATTTTCTTCTAGTCTTAAATTATTCCAAAGAAAAGAAACCCCATATTTAAAATACAACTGAGAAGGATTTTCTGTAAAACGCGTTTTCCAGGTCCAACCTAATTCGTAAAAATGCGATTGCCAAAATTTATAATCGGAATCATTTAAAGAAGAAAACTGGTCATTATTTAGAACATTATTTACACCCATAGCAAATACAAATTGTGTAGTTGTTCTTCTACTACTTTTATTTATAACTTCATTATACGTGTTTTTTTTATCATTCTTATCGTCATCGTCATCATCTTTAAGCGTTAATCTAAAAATTTTGTTCCCAATTGTAAAAGTATTGTCATCTCCTTCTGCAACACTTAAATTGTCTGAACTCGCTATTTTTCCGTTTGTTTTATCTTGCACCAATAATTGCAACAAACGCTCTTGTTCGCCCACCAATTTTTCGATTCTTCTTGCATGATATGCTGCAATTTCTTGTTTTAAAGTTTCTGAAGTTTCTTTCGAAATTTCTCCAGACTCCAACTTTTTATCAATATCTATTATTTTAGATTTTAAAGAATCTTTTTGCTGATTGGTAATAATTTCTATTCTTTTTGATATTTTAATCACTTCTTTCTCAAATGTTTTTTCTTGAGATTGTGCCATAGTTGTACATAACAACACTAAAACTAGTAGTATTCTTTTCATTTTATTGATTTTTAAATTTTATGATTTCTTTTTAACTTGGTCCTTTGATAAGTTGGTAACTAGATTTTATTAAAACGTCTTTCAATATCACTAGAAAACTATTTATCAGTATTTTAATCGTTTCTACTTGCAATTACCGTAGCAATATCTGAAATTCTATTCTTTAATGATTTCATAAAATTATTCTGAAAATCATCATCATCAATTGTACGTTCTACTTCTGCCAAAATAGTTTCTGGATTTATTTTAATATTCGATTTTCTGAGCTCACTTTTAATCGTTTTTAAAACATCTTCTCTATTTAAATTATTCTTGGCATAATAGGTTTTTACTTCTTCTGAAGTATGTGTTACAGCAAATAATAAATCGTTGCTATTTATTTTAATTCTGCTATTTGGATTTTGTTGTAAATCTTCTTTTTTAAACGCTATTTTATTTTTTTCTGATGGATTTTCATCAACTTTAGCGATGGTAATTTGTTCATCAATGATAGGTGTTAACTTGTTTTTCTTCGGATGAATTTGTTTGTCCGATTTTGCAATAGCATCATTCTGTATATTTTGATTCCCTTTTACTTCATCAACAACTACAAGTGCATTTTCAACAGGAATTTCATTGATGATTTTGTCTATTTTTTTATCAATCAAATTGGTATCAACCGGATTATTGACAATAATTTCTTTAATTGGTTTGCCCATTGTTGGGGTATCAGAAAAAACTTGAAATCCTATAGAAATCAATACTAAAATACTCGCCGCAACGCTTGTATAAAAAATCCAACCTTTTTTCTTTTGTTTTGGTTGTTCATCTAATTGAGCAGACAAACGATCCCAAGCAGAAGCTGAAGGTTCAAAAGTTCTATTTGCGAACTTTTCTTGTATGTTTTTATCTATATTATTTGTCTCCATTACTGGTCTTATTCATTTTAATATAATTCTCTTGCAATAATTTACGTGCTTTAAATAATTGCGATTTTGATGTACTTTCAGAAATACCTAATTGTGCTGCAATTTCTGAATGTTTATAACCTTCTATGGCGAATAAATTAAACACCATTTTGTAACCGTCTGGCAATCTATCAATTAGTTTTTGAATATCTTCTACAGAAGTGTTTTCTAAACTTTCTGTGGCAGCGTCATTAAAAACATAGTCTTCATCAGATAGATCTACCAAGTTTTTTTTTCGGAGATAAGAAATACAGGTATTTACCATAATTTTTCGAATCCAACCTTCAAAACTCCCTTCATCTTTAAACTTGTCTAGATTCTTAAAAACTTTTAAAAAACCTTGTAAAAGCAAATCTTCTGCATGATGTAAATCTTTTACATATTGTCTACAAACTCCCAACATTTTAGGCGAAAACTGCTCAAACAACTGTTGTTGCGCTTCTCTATTATTAGCTATCGCTTTTTTAATTAGCGAAGTTTGGTTGTTATGTAATGATATAATTTTCAAGCCTCCCGATTTATTTTTAACTGCCTTACAAATATATAGACTACAAAAGTTTTAAAAAGGTTGCCTAGAAGTAAAAAAGTTTTTTATTTTTTTTACTTTTTGTTTTATGATGCATACCAATTAGTAAGTATATTTATAAAACTAAAACTTTTATTGAAACATCAATCTAAAAACTTAGGCATAAAATTTGATATGATATTCTTTAAATATTCTCTATGAAAAACAAATTAACCTTACTGTTCCTATTCATTCCTTTTTATTTCTTTTCTCAAACTACAGAAAATGCAACTTATAAAACAATTTCTGGTTTTATAAATTATAAAGATAAAGCACTTGAAAATGTTACTATTTTTGTAAAAAATA
Source organism: Polaribacter sp. (assembly GCA_030731625.1). Lineage (GTDB taxonomy): Bacteria > Bacteroidota > Bacteroidia > Flavobacteriales > Flavobacteriaceae > Polaribacter. Next base: position 4,831 of record JANQTQ010000164.1, read on the forward strand.
CTACTCGATTTTCGGTTTCAGATGCCAAAGGATTTTATAGCATTGAGGCAAAAGTTGGCGAAACATTAAGTTTTAGCTACGTTGGTTTAAATGAAATATCAATTTTAATTGAAGATGTTACCTCAATGCTAAATATTGATATGACTATTACAAATAGCATCACAAATTCTCAATTTAATAAAGTCCCAAAACTTGGCGGAAGCAATATTGGCGAACACACAGAAATTCCTGTAGCGGTATTAATTGATGGAAAAAGCCTGAATGAAAATGCTATTTCGTTAACAAGAGCAATTCAAGAGAAAATTCCATATATTTCAGTTCGGTATGATGATTTTGGTGAAGAAATAAGCTACATCAAAGGAAAAGAATTAAACGGACCGGTTATTTGGGATATTGATGGCGTTTTTTTTGATATTCCTTATCCTATCCTTATCTCAGAAGTTAAAGATGTGTACGTTTTTAATAATTTGCAAGACGAATACTTTATTAAAGTAAATACCACTATCGATTATAAAACGGTAAAAGGTATTTATTTTGATAATTATTACTTCACCCCTGAAGAATTTTACACTTTTGATGCAATTCCTTATCATAAAGTAAAAACTAAAACTCCTTTTTTAGATCCATATAAAAAATTAAAAGTTTCGGAAGCATTGGATGTTTATAACAAGACCTCCATAAATGATAAAAATAGTACAAACTTTTATTTTGAGTTATTTAATACTTTTAAAGATGAAAGAAAAAGCACCCCTTTTTTATTGAAAATTCTTGCTGATTATGAAAAAATATCGGCTAACAATCCTGAAACTTTAAAAGCAATAGCTTATAAATATCAAGAAATTAATGAGCACGAAAAAGCGTTAGAAATTTATAAAAACATTGTAAAATTAAGACCTAATCATATTCAATCTTATCGAGATTTAGCTAATCTTTTTTTAGAACTAGGAAATTATAGAGATGTGTGGTTGACTTATAAATATTTTCTTACAAAAGGTCTTAAATTTGATGATAATGATATTAGTGAAGTAATATCTTCTGAAATTATTTCAACGTATAATTTAGATTTAGACAATGTTTCAAAATCACAAAAAATTAAAATTGAAAATCCTACCAAAAATATTGATAGTGATGTTCGAATTGTCTTTGAATGGAATGTAACAGAAGCTGAGTTTATTATTGAATTTGTAAATCCAAATTTAGAAGTTTATAAAATTGAAAACTCATTAGTACATAATCCAGGATTAATTATTGATCAAAAAACAAAAGGATACAGCGCTAAAGAAATTTTTATAGACAAATTAAATCAAGGAAATTACTTCGTAAATTTAACCTATTTAGGGAATAAGAAATATGAACCTACAATTTTTAAAATAACAACCTATTACAACTGGGGAAGACCAAATCAAACGAAAAAAATTGAGGTTTTTGATTTTACCCAAAAGGATAAAAAAATTCAATTACTTAAATTAAAACGAAGATTTCTATAATAAATATAGCATTGTATTAGCTAGGAATTTGCATATTGATTAAAATATACACTTGAGGATTTATTTCGTTTGAGAAAATTAAAATAAACTCTTAATAAGCATCCACATCTATAATAAATCTTATTGGTCTAAATTCTTTAACGGCTTCGAACGAATTTCTAATTTTAGTGATGTGTTTTTTTGTTTGGGATAAATTCTGTTTTGGCGGAATTTTAACCACAATATTTTTAATAAACTGATTTCTAATTCTAGAAACAGCTGGTGCAGTTGGACCTAAAACATTTTCTCCAAATGAATTGTGCAACGATTTAAAAAGCCAATTTACACCGCTATCAACCTTGTTATAATCCTTATGTTTTAAGGTGATTTTTATCAATCTATAATAGGGCGGATATTTATATTGCCAACGTTCTTGCAACTGTTCTTTATACATTTCTGTATAATTGGTCGTAGAAACTTGTTGCAGAATTTTATGATATGGATTAAATGTTTGAATGGCTACATTTCCTTGTTTTTTACTTCTACCAGCACGTCCAGAAACTTGCACCATCATATCATAAGCACGTTCATGCGCTCTAAAATCAGGGAAATTTAGCATAGAATCTGCATTTATAATGCCAACTAACGAAACATTTTCAAAATCTAATCCTTTTGATAACATTTGCGTTCCCACTAAAACATCAATTTCTCTCGCTTCGAAAGCGCCAATTATTTTCTGATATCCAAATTTTCCACGAGTCGTGTCTAAATCCATTCTTCCTATTTTAAAATCAGGAAAAAGAGTTTGTAATTCTAACTCAATTTGCTCTGTTCCAAAACCTTTGGTATCTAACGTATTACTTCCACAAGCAGAGCAACTATTTGGCATTGCTCGTTGATAATTGCAATAATGACAACGCAATTCGCTTCTAAATTTATGAAACGTTAACGAAACATCACAATTAGGACATTGAGGCGAAACTCCGCAAGTTTTACATTCTACAACTGGCGAAAATCCTCGTCTGTTTTGAAATAATATTACTTGCTCTTTTAAATCTAAAGCATCCTGAATTAACGTAAGTAATCTATCAGAAAAATGACCATTCATTTCCTTTTTCCGATGCTTTTCTTTCACATCAATTAATTCAATTTTTGGCAATTGCACATTTCCATGGCGTCTATTTAATTCAACAAAACCGTATTTTTTTTGTTGCGCATTAAAGTAACTTTCTAAAGACGGAGTTGCAGAACCTAGCAATAATTTTGCGTTATGCAATTTGGCTAAAACAATAGCTGCATCTCGCGCATTATATCTTGGTGAAGGCTCAAATTGTTTGTAAGAAGTTTCATGCTCTTCATCAACCACTATTAATCCTAAATTAGAAAAAGGAAGAAAAATTGAAGAACGTGCGCCTAAAATAATTTGTGCTTTCGTTTTATTTTCTAAAACATTATTCCAAACTTCTACTCTTTCATTCATTGAATATTTGGAATGAAATACAGAAATTTGATCGCCAAAATAAAACTGTAATCGGGTAATAATCTGGGTTGTTAAAGCAATTTCTGGCAACAAAAACAATACTTGTTTTCCTTGATCTAAAACCTCTTGAATTAACTTTGTATAGACTTCTGTTTTTCCAGAACTTGTAATTCCGTGTAAAAGGGTAACATCTTTTTCTTTAAAGGTTTCTTTAATTTCTACTAATGCTTTTTGCTGATGTTCGTTAAGTACTTTTAAATCATTTGTATCGCCTTTAAATTGAATTCTATCTGTTTGAATTTCGTAAAACTCAAAGATATTTTTATCAACCAAAGACTTTAAAATTGATTGAGAAACCTTTGCTTTAGTTTCTAAATCTTTAGCTTTTATTGGTTTTTTGGTTGATGATAATTGAAAAAATCCTAAAACTGCTTCGCGTTGTTTTTTTGCTCTTGATAATTCTTCTAATAAAGTCCCTAAAGCAGCATCATCTGAATAATTTGGATGTAAACGAATATATTTAACTAATTTAGGTTTGTATTGCTCGTAAATTTCTTCCTTAATATATATAGCAGATTTTTTTATCAATTCATTTACAATCGGCATTACTTTTTTCTTGTCTAAAATAGCTGCAACTTGATGAATTGTTAATTGAGATTGATGTTGTAAGGCTTCAAAAATCAGAAATTCATCATCCGCTAAAATAGATTCCTCTAAAAAAGCTTCATTTTTATATAAAACAGTTTCACTTTCTAGTAAAAAAGCAGATGGTAAAGACGCTCTATACACATCGCCTAAAGAACACATGTAATAATTAGCAATCCATTGCCAATGTTTTAATTGAAGCTCATTTACAATGGGTTTATCATCTAAAATTTGATGTATTTCTTTAGCTTCGTATAAAACTGGCGCAGTTTGGTGAATGTTAAAAACCAAACCCGTATACATCTTCGTTTTACCAAAAGAAACTGCAACTCGCATTCCTTTTTGTAGAAAATTAAACTCGTCTTCAGTTACAGAATACGTAAATGTTTTCTGAATTGGAATGGGTAGAATAATATCTATAAAGTGCATATTTACTTAGAGTGCTTTAAAGATTGAAATGAGTATTATTGCGCAGAGAAATGCTCCTTTTAATGGTTCTTAGTGCAGTTACTATAGAAATTATAAAAATCACAAAAACGAACATTCTTCACAAAATACGATACCTCAAAACTACATAAAATTCATTACAATGTAATTAGAAATCATTAACAAATAGAACGAATTAAAAAACATGTTGGTTATTATTAAGTTATACAATGAATTTACCTTACTTTGTCTTTATGTAAGATGATCCATTTTACAACAAAAAATTATTTTATGTAAATCAATTAAAACCGTAGGCAATTTTTTAAATGAAAAACGAGAATTAGAAATCAAACTCTACATCATTTAAATTGTTGATAAAAAAAGCTAAATTTTAGGTTTCATCGATACATAATTACCTTATATTTATGAGCTAATAAAAATTCTATATCATATAAATTATCTAAAATGAAAAACCTCATTATATCTTCTTTGTTCTTTGCGGCGCTAGTTACATCAGTTTATAGCCAAGAAATCCCTATTGTATACCTACAAACACAGTTACAAGAAAACACACAGCAATACACTTCTGCAATATTAGAAAATGAAATTCAAGGTATTTATGTTGAACACGTTGCTTTAACTAGCAAAAATGGTATTGTAGATTCTTTTAAAGATGGCTATAAAACCATCTTCTTATTTGTAAAAGGCAAAGGTACAGTGGTAGCCGCCGATTCAATTTATGATATTATACCAGAAACAATATTATTGCCTCAGGCTCTTAAAAATATCACTATAAATACTGCTAAAAATGATACGTTGCAGTATTTAAGAATTTCTAGCAAACTTACAGCACAAGATCTTTTAGATTTAAATGATTTTCCTGATGCCAATACTCAAAATGTATATTATGCAAAATTTATAGATTGTAAATCATATACAGAACCAATTAAAAGTCCAAATACAGTAAGTCGTACAATTTTACCTAATAAATACATTCCTAGAATTGCAATGGGTACTGTGCAAACTACAGGACCTGATAGAGTTGGTAACCACGAACACCCAATGTTAGAACAATTGTTTTTAGGATTAACAGATAATAATTCTGTTGTGTATGCAGACGAAGCGCAAGTAAATTTTCCTGAATATTCTGTATTGCATATTCCTTTAGGCTCTAGTCATGCAGTATCAGTAGAAAAAGATGAAGTAATGTATTATGTTTGGATGGACTTTTTTCGCGATAAAAAAGGAGAAGAATGGTTAAAAACACACAATACCGATGATGATAAATAGTGTTAAGAAATCTAAAAAAAACTTATACTATTTATTAATACTATCCAAAAAATATACTAAAATTTGCACTTTAAATTGTATTAGTTCCTAAAAAAAATAAAAATTTTAGAATAAAAAAACCGATACTAATTAAAAATTTGTACCTTTATAAAGATTAAAAAATAAGTTAATAATTAACCCCCCTATAAATTATGACTGCAGACAATTGGAAAAGCAGAGGAAAGTTTTATACGATAGCAGATAAAAATATTTTTGTGATTGACGAAGGTTCTTCGTTACAAACCATAGTAATCTTACATGGTTATCCAACATCTTCTTTCGATTATTCAAAAATTTTACCGGAATTAAGTAAACATTATAGAGTTGTTATTCATGACCATTTAGGTTTTGGTTTTTCTGACAAACCCAAATCTTATACGTATTCTTTAATTGATCAAGCTGATTTTGCTTTGCAATTATGGAATAAAATGGGGCTAAAAGAAGTAACTATTTTGGCACATGATTATGGAACTTCTGTAGCAAAAGAAATTTTAGCCAGAAAAAATCACAACCTTATTCCGTTAAAAATAAAAAAAATAGTTTTATGCAATAGTAGTATGAGGCTAGAATACTTGCATATAAGAAATATGGACAAACTACTTAAAGACAAAAAATTAGGTAGATATATAGCAAGACTTACCAACTATGGCTTTAGAAAAATAAAAGACAAATTTAAAAACAAAAATCTAAATCCAGAAATTCACACAGACTACGATATTAATAAGGTTTGGGATAAATTAGATACCTCTGAAGGTAAAAATGAAATACATCTTTTAAGTAATTTTATAAACGAACGCTATACTTTTTGGCATAGATGGACAGAAGCTTTAAAAGAATCTGAAACGCCAATAAAAATAATTTGGGAAAAAAGTGATCCTGTTGCCATTAAAGAAATTGCGATTGTATTAGCTACCGAAAATATTAATGACAATTTAGAATGGATTGAAAATGAAAGATATTTTTCGATACTAGAAAATCCTACCAATTGGTTAAATTTAGTATTTAATATTAATGGCCCAAAAATCTCATAAATATGGATATTACAATTGATAATACCATTGTTATGTCTTCTAACGAATGGGAAAAAAAAGGTGAATTAATACCCATTTTTGATAAAGAAATATTTACAATCGATGTTGGAAACCACAAAAATTGCCTGTTAATTTTACACGGTTACCTTACGTCTTCTTATGATTATTATAAAGTTTTACCAGAGTTAAGCAAACATTACAGAGTTGTTTTGTTAGATTTTATTGGCTTCGGTTTTTCTGAAAAGCTAGACAAACAATATTGTACTATTATTGATCAAACAGACTATGTTCTAGAATTATGTAGATTATTAGAACTAGAAAACATTACAGTATTTGCTCATGATTACGGAACAGAGGTTGCTCAAGAAATTATTGCTAGACAAAATTATTCTTTAATAGATTTTCCAATAGAAAAATATATATTTTGTAATGGAAATATGCCTTTAGATCATTCGTTTTTTTTAGATTATCATAAAAATTTTAAAGAGCAAGTTGCTAAAAAAATGATTTCTATGTTAGCTTCTTTTGGAATTTATAAAAAATCAATAAGAGATGTTTTCTTTGATGCTACTAAAATTACCGATCAAGAACTAACAGAAATGTGGTATCAATTAGAGCTTAATAAAGGTAGGGATGTTATTAATTTTGTACATCACTATATTAGAGAACGCAAAATATTTTGGCAAAGATGGATTTCTGCTTTAAAAGAAAACAACGTACCTGTAAAATTAATTTTAGGTAGAAAAGATCCGATTAATGATGATGAAACACCAAACCCTTTAGCAGATAAAATTGAAGATATTGATATCTGTTGGATTGAAAACTGCGGGCACTACCCTATGTTAGAAAACCCAAAAGAATGGATTGAAGCTGTATTAAAAACGTAAAATTATAATTATAATTATTAAAATAAGTGAAGTTAAGAAAATTTAAAATTGATTCTTAACTTCATTTTTTTACCTTAAAATTGGGCAATCTAAAAGAAACCAATTCGATTTAACAATTAATAAAGCCTGTAAACAAGCTTAGCCCTGATTGAAACGGCATCCTTTTTATAAATTAAGGATTCTGTGCTAACAGACAGAAATCTTATTTATAAAAAGATATAGCATTTCGACTTCGCTCAATATAAATTCCAAGCAAGAAATAGCTTCAAGAACAACTATTCTTCTTCTGATCCAAAAGTAGGATTGTTCTTTTTAAATTTACGAGAACCTTCATATAAATCATATCTTACAAATTTACAATCTAAATCTCCATTTCGTAAATCAATTCTTTTTGATGTTCTTAACCCCACATGTTTCAACGCTTGAATATCCGAAGTTATAAACCAAGCCGTAGAATCTGGATAATTATGTTTTAAAGTATCACCAATTTTTTTATAAAATTCTTGCGTATCAACATTTAAACGTTCTCCATAAGGCGGATTAAACAAAATTGTTGTTTTACCAAAAACCTCTTTTGTAGAGTTAAAAAAGTTAACATGATGTACACCAATAAACTCATCTAAATTAGCTTCTTTAATATTTGCATTCGCTTTAACGATTGCCGATGGTGCTTTATCAAAGCCCATTATTTTAAAATGAGAACTTCTAATTTTCTTTAATAAAGAATCTTGAATTGTAAAATATAATTCCTCATCATAATCTTTCCAACTTTCAAAACCAAAACGTTTTCTATTGATATTTGCCGGAATATTATTGGCAATCATTGCTGCTTCTATTAAAATTGTACCAGACCCACACATTGGGTCGATGAAATTTTCATCACCTCTATAACCAGATAACAAAACCATACCTGCCGCTAAAACTTCGTTTATTGGTGCAATATTAGTTGCAGTTCTGTAACCACGTTTGTGCAAAGAATCTCCAGAAGAATCCAAAGAAATCGTTAAAAGATCTTTATTTATATGAATGTGAATTTTTAAATCTGGATAATCTACATCTACATCTGGTCTTTTTCCAAAATTATCTCTAAAATAATCTGCAATTGCATCTTTAGATTTTAAAGCGATGTAATGAGAATGGTTTGGTAAGTTTTTAGAATTAGATACAGCACCAATTGCAAAAGTGCCATCAATATCTAAATATTTTTCCCATTTAATCTTTTTTACAGCATCGTATAAATCCTCTTCATCATATATTTTAGTAACTTTTATAGGTTTTAAAATACGAATAGCAGTTCTTAAAGCAATATTTGCTTTGTACATAAAGCCAACATCACCTTTAAAAGAAACACTTCTAATAGATTCTTCTATATCCTTTGCTCCTAGGTTTTTAAGTTCCTCAGCCAAAACGCCTTCTAAACCAAACATGGTGGTTGCCACCATTTTAAAATCTTTATTCATACTTGTAAAATTGATTGCAAAAATACATTTTATAAAAGTATATTTCAGAAATTCTGAATTTCATTTTTTGAAACCCAAGATTTAACTACTTTTGCTGACTTAGATAATTATGAAAACAAAAGATTGGTTTACAGATTGGTTTAACACACCTTATTATTACATTCTTTACAAAGATAGAAATGATATTGATGCACAGTTGTTTATGAAAAATATAACTGAGTTATTAGCATTACCAAAAACCACTCATATTTTAGATTTACCTTGTGGAAAAGGTCGTCATTCCGTTTTTTTAAATTCTTTAGGTTATAAAGTTACTGGTGGAGATTTAGCTGAAAATAGCATAAAAATTGCAAAAGAATTTGAGAATGAAAATCTAAAATTTAAAGTACATGATATGCGTAAACCTTTTAATAATACCTATGATGCTGTTTTTAATTTGTTTACGAGTTTTGGGTATTTTGAAGATGATAAAGAAGATCTTTTAATACTACAAAACATAAAGAATGGCTTGAATAAAGATGGTTATTTTGTTTTCGATTTTTTAAATGCAGCTTATGTAAAAGCAAATTTGGTAAAGCAAGAAACAAAAATTGTGGATGAGATTACATTCAATATTACAAGAGAAATTAAGGATGGTTTTATTTTTAAAAATATTTCTTTTTTTGCTGATGATAAAAATCATTCTTATACTGAAAGAGTAAAGTATTTAGATGAAACTAAAATGAAAACCTATTTTGAAAAAGTTGGTTTTAAAATTACCAATATTTTTGGTGATTATAAATTAAATAAATTTAAAGTTGAAACTTCCAACAGATTAATACTAATTGCAAAGTGAACTATATTTTACTAATCTTATCTGTTTTATTGGGTTCTTTGTTGGTTTTATTTATAAAGCCAAATAAAAAATTAGTGCGTTTATTATTAGCTTTTAGTGGAGCTTACCTCCTATCTGTAACTATTTTGCACTTATTACCAGATGTTTATACAATTACATCTAACAGCACTACTGTAGGGATTTTTATTTTAATTGGTATTATTTTACAATCGGTTTTAGAATCGTTTTCTAAAGGAGCAGAACATGGTCATATTCACATTCATACAGATGGAAAACAATTTCCTACTTTATTATTTGTGAGTTTGTGTTTGCATGCATTTTCTGAAGGTTTGCCAATTCATAATTCGGATACCAATTTACTTTGGGCAGTTGTAGTGCATAAAATACCTATTGCAGTTGTATTAACTACCTTTTTATTACAGGCTAAATACTCTAAAAAAATAATTTTTAGTTTCCTAATTTTCTTTGGATTAATGAGTCCTTTAGGAGTTTTATTAGGAGATAAAATTAAATTTTTCTCTGAATATTCTACAGAAATTACAGCTTTAATAATTGGTGTTTTCTTACATATTTCTACAATTATTCTTTTTGAAAGCACTGAAAACCATAAATTTAACTTACAAAAGTTTATTGCCATTCTATTAGGGGTAATTTTGACTTTAGTTACTTTGTAGTTTTTTCTTATATTTATTGATAAAAATATACCTAATTGTAGGTATGTAAATTTTGTCAGATATTTTTGATATTTGAGAAATTATAAATTATTATATATTATGAAAACGAATTATATTGGTTACATTAAATTACAAAAAACTTCACAAAAACAATTTTTATATACAACATCTTCTGGTGGAGGGTTTTTCAATATTTATGTAAATTTTGATGTTGTTGATAATATTATCAAGAATATTTCTCTTTTTATTAAAAATTATAAGGGTACAAAATATTACTTTAAAGAAAAATATTTAGAAATAACAAAAAGCCATGATTCAGCTTTAAGAATTGCTGCAGCTTTGACAAAATATGGTTCAGGAAGAAGTATAAAAT
>JANQTQ010000165.1 GCA_030731625.1 Polaribacter sp.
GTTGCAGAAATGGAAACTTTTGTACGTTGGACAAAAGGTAAAATTGCTAAAAAACAAAATCACAAATTAAAAAACGGAATACTGTATTTAAAAGGAGGCGATTTAACAGAAGAGTTAAAATTATTTACTTCTGCTACAATTTATAATCTTAGTGATTATTTTGAAGAAGAATTCTATGAAACCAAAAAAGTGGTTCATTTAGGAATGAAGTTTAAATAAATCGCTAACAAATTAGCAACAAACGTTTCTGCCCTTTTTTTTCTATGGGTGCTCTATGAAGGCAGGGTAAAACCTTGCTTTCTGGATGATCGATAGCTAATTTCCATAAATGACCATTTCCTAAACTAATGATAGTTGCATCTGGTTTTGGTTGATAATGTAAATCAAAAAAATAGTCGCTTAAAAAATCATCAAAACCATTCTCTGGCCCGTCATATAATTTTTTAAGTTCATTGCGAATTTCAGGAATTACTATTTTTTGTGTGGCTTGTGAATTTGGAATAATTTCACTCGACGCACCATAATACGTGCATAAAAAGGTGTCTGTAGCAATAGGAGAACGATCTACATGAAAAGAATACACATCCGTAGGGAAAAACGGAAAAGCATCGTCTCTATCATAATTTTTTATCATATTTAAAACAGGAGAAGCACCGCAATTTTTTAATACTTTTAAATCATTTATAAGTATTTCACGAGCAAGTTGACCTTGTTCGCTTAAATTAAGTTTTAAAAGTTCTTCTTTGTTTAGTTCGGTTATATTACCAATTAACGTTACTTTATCTACAATTTCAGAAAAATCACCTATTAGTTTTCTATTCCAACACATCGCGTTTATATTTCCAAGAAAAGGAGTCGCAATTAGTTCTTCAAAATTGGTAACATTTTGAATTTGATTTTCTTTTTGTGATATATCTATCATAAAAGTTTACAGATTTAAAACCCTGTTTTTAGTATAAATCATTATTTTTAAACGGAATTAATGCTAAAATAACAGCTTCGGTATAATACTTAGTTCGGTCAATAATATTTCCTGTCAAAATTCCAACAGCTCCGTCTTCTTGTTTCGAATTTTTACGATTAAATACAATATCATCTGCCTCACCTAGCTCTTTCCCTTCTTTTATCAAGCTAACAACTTCTTTTGGGAGAAAAAATGTAGCAGTTTTTGATTTACCAAATTTGCTTGCAGATTTTACAACAATCCAAGCAAAAGCTTCCATTTCATTATCCATTTGTTCAATTCCGCCTTCTATACCTACATAAAAGTGCGCATCTTTAATTTCTTTGGATGCGTTATCTGCTCTATTTTTAGCTCCTAGAAAAGTTTCGGAATTACTAAGAGGCTGATCTGCTACATTTGAAGGAACGGAAACACCTATAAATTCAAATTCTTGATTTGGGAACATTTTTTCGACACCATTTTTTACCGCTTGTATTTTTACAGGATTTTTTGATGCAATAATAATTTTTTTCATAATACTTTTCATTTTAAAATATGCTTCTTAGTTTTTGATTTCCGACTAATTTAACATTGATGTTTTGCTAAAAAAAAATTAAAAAATTGAAGAAGCCGTTTTTGTAGTAAATTTCTCTAAAAACAACATTCCTTTAAAAGAATTTCCTTTTACATTTAATTTCGGGCTCCAAACGGCAATACAATATTTATCTGGATGAATGGCTACAATTCCGCCACCAACACCACTTTTTCCAGGTAAACCAACCCTAAAAGCAAACTCCCCAGATTCATCATAAAAACCGCAAGTAAGTAAAATAGCATTCATTCTTTTTGCCTGACTCATGGTAAGTACTTTGTTGCCTTTATGAGTAGTAAAAGTATCATCCGCTAAAAAAAGCGCAATTTCAGAAAGTTCTTTACAACTCATTTCTAAAGAACAAATATGAAAGTAAAAATCTAACACTTCATCAACATCATTTTTAATATTGCCAAAAGATTTTATAAAATTAGCCAATGCAATATTTCTAAAACCCGTAATTTTTTCTGATCGTGCAATTTTTTCTGAATAATTTAAATTTTCATTGTTAGAAAGTTCTCTACAAAAAGCTAAAAAATCTTCTTTAGGATTTTTTAAATGACCAACCAAAACATCGCAAACAACAATTGCACCCGCATTTATAAAAGGATTTCTTGGTTTTCCTTTATCAGCTTCTAATTGTAAAAGCGAGTTAAAAGGATTTCCAGAAGGTTCAACATCAACTCTTTCCCACATTTTTGCACCTTCAAATCTATAAGCCAAAGTTAAAGACAAAAGTTTAGAAACACTCTGAATAGAAAATTTTTTATCAAAATCGCCCACACCAAAAGATTCTCTGTTGATGGTTGTAATGTTTATGCCAAAATTAGCAGGATCTACAAATGCCAATTCAGGGATGTAATCAGGAACTTTACCAATATCTTCAACATTCTTTATTTCGAGATAAATATCTTCAATAATTTTTTTATAATCTTCCACGGATGTTTTATCGTTTTGTCAAAATTATTAACTGTTACAATAATAGATTTATGAATTTAAAAAAGGAACTACATTGCTGTAATTCCTTTTCAATATTTCTGTAAAATACTAGTTTTTACGCAATTTCTACAAACAAACCTTCGTCTGTTTTAGAAACTTTTGCAAAGTTGTTTTTTGTTAAATGCTTTAAAGATTTATCCCATTTTTTGTTTGATAAACCAGAACGATCTTTTAAAGTATTCAATTCTATTTTTTCTGCTTTTTTGATGATTGCAAGCAGTTCTTTTTCAGTATCATTTAATTCAACCGTAACAATTCTTTGTTCTGGTCTCATTTGAGGAAAAAATAAAACTTCTTGTATTGATTGATTATTTGTTAAAAACATAATTAATCTATCCATTCCAATTCCCATTCCAGAAGTTGGTGGCATTCCATATTCTAACGCTCTTAAAAAATCGTGATCTATAAATTCGGTTGCTTCATCATCTCCTTTTTGCGCTAATTTTAGCTGATGTTCAAAACGCTCACGCTGGTCAATTGGGTCATTTAATTCAGAATATGCATTTGCAATTTCTTTACCACAAACCATTAATTCAAAACGCTCTGTAAGTTCTGGGTTGTCTCTGTGTTCTTTACAAAGAGGCGACATTTCTTTAGGATAATCTGTAATAAAAGTTGGCTGAATGTAATTTCCTTCACATTTTTCACCAAAAATTTCATCAATTAATTTTCCTTTCCCCATCGTTTCATCCACAGGAATATGCATTGCTTTTGCAGCCGCTCTAATTTCATCTTCTGTTTTGCCATTAATATCAAAACCAGTAAAATGTTTAATAGAATCTGCCATGGTTACTCTTGCATAAGGCGCTTTAAAATCTATTTTATGCTCACCAAAAGTAGCTTCGGATGTTCCGTTTACAGCAATTGCACAATGCTCTAAAAGTTGCTCAGCAAAATCCATCATCCAATTATAATCTTTGTACGAAACATAGATTTCCATGGCTGTAAATTCTGGATTATGAGTCCTGTCCATTCCTTCATTTCTAAAGTTTTTAGAAAACTCATAAACGCCATCAAAACCACCAACAATTAATCTTTTTAGATACAATTCATTGGCAATTC
>JANQTQ010000166.1 GCA_030731625.1 Polaribacter sp.
TACTTGACAACGCCTATTTTGATATCGTATATTTGCCGCCTTTACTAAAACAGTCTTATGAAATTATCACAATTTGATTTTGAATTGCCAGAAGAACTATATGCAGTATATCCTGCAGAGCACAGAGACGAATCTCGTTTAATGGTGTTAAATAGAAAAGAGCAAACTATAGAACATAAAACATTTAAAGATGTTATTCATTACTTTGATGAAGGTGATGTAATGATGTTAAACAATACCAAAGTTTTCCCTGCAAGAATGTATGGAAACAAAGAAAAAACAGGCGCAAGAATAGAAGTTTTCTTATTAAGAGAACTAAATGCAGAAAATAGATTGTGGGATGTTTTAGTAGATCCAGCTAGAAAAATCAGAATCGGAAACAAATTATTTTTTGGCGATGACGATAGTTTAGTAGCAGAAGTTATAGACAACACCACTTCTAGAGGTAGAACGTTACGTTTTTTATACGACGGAAGTTATGAAGCTTTTAGAGAAAAATTATTAGAATTAGGAGAAACTCCATTGCCAAAATCACTTAATAGAGATGTAGAGGCGCTAGATGACGAACGTTACCAAACAATTTATGCAAAACATGAAGGTGCAGTTGCTGCCCCAACAGCTGGTTTGCATTTTTCTAAACACTTATTAAAACGTTTAGAAATCAAAGGTGTCGATTTTGCAGAAATGACTTTGCACGTTGGTTTAGGAACATTTAGCCCGGTAGAAGTAGAAGATTTATCGAAACACAAAGTAGACTCAGAGCAGATTGTAATTCCTGCTGCATCAGCAACAAAAATAAACAAAGCAAAATTAGAAAAAAGAAGAATTTGTGCAGTGGGTACAACGGTGATGAGAACCGTAGAATCTTCAGTATCTTCTAAACAAGAATTAAATGCTTATGAAGGTTGGACCAACAAATTTGTTTTTCCTCCGTACGATTTTAGTATCGCAAATAGCATGATTACAAATTTTCATCCACCAAAATCTACATTAATGATGATGGCTGCAGCATTTGCAGGATACGATTTTTTAATGGAAGCATATGATGTAGCAATTAAAGAAGGTTACAAATTCTCTACCTATGGAGATGCAATGCTAATTATATAATTTGTGTTCCCATTTACAATTCAAAAAACTGACAGTTTATAATTGTCAGTTTTTTTTATTTTGGGCGTTCCCTAAAAAGGGCGCGCTTTCCGTTGCAATCTTTTGTTCGTACCTCACAAAAGGATTTCCACTGCAATCGCTAACGCAGTCAATTTACGAACAATAGCAATAAGCTAAAATTATATGCGTATTTTTGCAATTCTAAATTTTTAATCATTAATTTTTTTGACGTTTAAATAATTTTATTTTGGATAAAAAGAAAGACATTAGAGCCTTAACTAAAGAACAATTACGCGATTTTTTTATAGAAAATGGCGATAAAGCATTTCGTGGAAATCAAGTTTATGAATGGCTTTGGAGCAAGTCTTTACATACTTTCGAAGACATGACCAACATTTCTAAACAAACCAGAGAAATGTTAGAAGCTAATTTTGTAATCAATCATATTAAGGTAGATTCGATGCAGAAAAGCGCAGACGGAACTATAAAAAATGGCATCAAATTACACGATGGTTTAGTGGTAGAATCCGTTTTAATTCCTACAAAAAAAAGAACAACAGCTTGTGTTTCTAGCCAAGTTGGGTGTAGTTTAGATTGCAAGTTTTGTGCAACGTCACGTTTAAAAAGAATGCGGAATTTAAATCCTGATGAAATTTACGATCAAGTTGTCATTATAGATCAACAAAGTAGATTGTATCACAATCGCAAACTAACAAATATTGTTTTTATGGGAATGGGAGAACCCTTAATGAACTATAAAAACGTGCTAAAATCTATCGAAATGATTACATCCCCAGAAGGTTTAGGAATGTCATCAAAAAGAATAACAGTATCCACTTCTGGTGTGCCAAAAATGATAAAAATGATGGCAGATGAAGAAGTTAAATTTGGTTTAGCGGTTTCCTTACATTCTGCAATTGATGAGGTTAGAACATCCATCATGCCATTTAATAGTACTTTTCCATTAAAAGATTTACGAGAATCTTTAGAATATTGGTACGAAAAAACAAAACGTACCGTTACCTACGAATATATTGTTTGGGAAGGAATTAACGATAAAAAAGAAGACATTACTGCCTTGGTAGATTTTTGTAAAGCGGTGCCTTGTAAAGTTAATTTAATAGAATACAACCCAATTGATGATGGCGAGTTTCAGCAAGCAAGTTCATCAGCAATAAATAATTATATTTCTAATTTAGAAATGAACGATATTACTGTAAACGTAAGAAAAAGTAGAGGTAAAGATATTGACGCTGCTTGCGGTCAATTGGCTAATAAAGCATAATTTTAAAGAACTCACGGGTTTTTTAAATCGGTGAGGTCTTGGATAAATTTCGTAATTTTACAATAGATATTGAAACCCGTTTAGCACACATGAAACCAGTAGAACTTATAAAACTTCCCATTAAAAATGAGATGGAACTCTTTGAAAAAAAGTTCAAAGATTCTATGTTGTCTAAAGTTCCACTTTTAAATAGAATTACCTATTATATCGTTCGTAGAAAAGGAAAACAAATGCGACCAATGTTTGTTTTTTTAGTAGCTAAAATGGTTTCTGATGGAGGTTTTGATGAACGAACTTACAGAGGAGCATCTGTGGTCGAATTGATTCACACCGCAACTTTAGTGCACGATGATGTGGTTGATGATAGTAATAGACGTAGAGGTTTTTTCTCTTTAAATGCACTCTGGAAAAATAAAATTGCTGTGCTAGTTGGCGATTTTTTATTATCAAAAGGATTATTGTTGTCTATTGATAATGAGGATTTCGATTTGTTAAAATTAATTTCTATCGCAGTTCGTGAAATGAGTGAAGGCGAATTACTTCAAATAGAAAAAGCACGAAAATTAGACATTACAGAAGATGTTTATTTTGATATTATCCGCCAAAAAACAGCTACTTTAATTGCTGCTTGTTGTGGAATTGGCGCTGCCTCTGTGGGGGCAAATCAAGATACAATTCAACAAATGAGAAAATTTGGAGAATATATTGGTATCGCTTTTCAAATTAAAGATGATTTGTTTGATTATACAGATGGTAAAATTGGGAAACCTACGGGAATTGATATCAAAGAACAAAAAATGACCTTGCCTTTAATTCATACTTTAAATACATGTACCTACAGAGAAAAAAGTTGGTTAATTAACTCGATTAAAAAACATAATAAAGACCAAAAACGGGTGAAAGAAGTTATTGCTTTTGTAAAAGCAAACGGAGGCATAGAGTATACAACAACTAAAATGTACGATTACAAAAATAGAGCTTTAACTATTTTAGAAAACTACCCAGAATCGCCTTATAAAAGCTCCTTAATTACAATGATTGATTACGTTGTGGAGCGTAAAATCTAGTTTTACAACTTTAATAATTCTTCTACAAACTCTCTAGAGTTCGATAATCTTGGTATTTTATGTTGGCCACCAAGTTTCCCTTTTTCTTTTAGCCAATCATAAAACAAGCCTTTTCTAGCCATATGAATTTTAG
>JANQTQ010000167.1:0-8081 GCA_030731625.1 Polaribacter sp.
ATGCAAAAAACCTGTAAACCAATGGTTAAATAATAGAATAACATTTTACAAAGATACTAAAGATGTTTTGTCAAAAAATTAAAAATCAAACTTATAAGTAGCGCCTCCTAATACTTGAAAACCTTGCACATCAAAGTTTGCAAAACGTTGATAATTTTGGTTTAAAACATTGTTTAATTTTAAGAAAGCAGAAAATTTATCATTAAAATGATAGCCGCCATTTAAATTTACATCAACAAAAGAACTTATGTTTTGAAAGCCATTTGTACTTGAAGGAAATACAGAACTATATAAAAGATCTTGTCGGTCGTTTATATAAAAAATATTGGAAGTTGCATACCATTTATTGGTTTTGTATTTGGCAATAAGTGATGTTTGGAACGTTGGTAAATTCCATGCTTCTGCTTGGTTTGTCATCGAAAAATTATCAAATTGAAAGTTGGTTGCAAAAGTTAATTGATTGGTAAAATCATATTCTAATTCAGCAAAAATAGAAGTTGTTTGTACATCATCATATACCACACTAAAAGAGTTTCCATATTCATAACCTTTTAAAGAAGCCCCATTATAAGTAGTGTTTATTCCGTCGGATTTTGAGTTGTTTCTCAAAAACAAAGGTTTGTCATCTTCTTGTTTTAAGTTTGCAGAAATATTAAAACTAAGGTCGTTATTTAAATTACCATTTAAACCAATAAAAGCTTTGTATTTCTCTGATGTTTGCGTCATAAATATAGTAGGAGAGATGTATGGGTTTTTATCAGAAAACGATTTGTAGGTGTTTGTTTTTAAATCGCCAGAAACTCCACCATAAATATTTAAAAATTCTTCAATTATAGGTTTTTGAATATGAACATCTGGGTAAATTAAAAAGTTATTTACACTGTTTTCTGTATCAAAAGAGCCAACTATTTTTGCTCCTAATTTTACAGAAAATCCGCTGAATTCTGTTTTGTATTCTGGATTAATTTTAGCTGTAAAGATGGCGTAATTTAGCTCATTTTGTGTAGCATAGTCATTTGTAAATTTACCGTTTAAAAGCTCTAAGCCTGTTTTTATAGTAAGATTGTCTAGTTCGCTATAAATTAAATCTAAAGGCAAATCTAAATCTGTATTTAAATTTAGTAAGACTTCATTGTTATTAAAATCATCAGAGAAAAAAGAAAGCGAAAGACTGCTATTATCTAAATAAGCATCTAAAAAATCTAGTTCACCTAGTACATTAAAGTAGGTATAAGTTTGCTTAGCGTCAATTACATCAATGGTAGTTTGCGCTTAGTTATTCGTTGGTAATCCATACCAATTATAAGTATTGTTTTCTAAATTTAAACTTACTTTCCAATCAAAATAACGTTCCTCTTTTTTGTAAAAAGCGGTTGCTAAGAAATTAGAGAAATTACTATCTAAAATTGTGTTGTCTATATTGTCAAAAGAAGCCACGTATTTTGTATGTATCCCAATTTCGCTATCAAAACGAGTGGTACTATTTAAATAAGCTTCAAAGTAAGGCGATGTATAATTGCCAAAACCTGCAGCTATATAATTATTATAAATTCGTTCTTTTGCACCTACATCAACACCTTTTATAACGCCCGTTTTTGGGATAAAAGTAGAAGCAACAGGAGCAGAGAAAATATTATAGCTTAACACTTTCTTTTTGCTTTTATCTAAAAGTTTTATGGTTGGGTTTTGTTTAATTTTAGAAGCATCTGCAATCTTTGGATTGTATTTTGTTTCTACTTCAACTACTTCTGTTTTTACGGTATCTCGTTTAATAGGTACTACTTTTTCTGTGGTCTTTGTTTGAGCAGAAATTGTTAAAATACTAAATAAGAATAAAAATATAAGAAAGCCTTTTTTCATTTTATTAATTTTTTTGGATGATTGAATTGTTAGTTTTGGCTTCGTTTTCTTTTATTTTGGTCAACTCAATTTGAGCTTCATTTACAATGTCTTTGTATTGAGGAAAGTTTTTAATTACATTTTCTAAAATAAAAGTAGCTTGGTAAGCATCCTTTAAACTGTAATAATTTTTACCCATAATTACATAACTTTTTACGCCCCAATATTTATAAGCAGAGTAATCTGCAATTAATTCTTGAATAACTTTGTTAGATGCTTCAAACTTTTGCTGTTGATTTTTAAAGAAAGAATTATAATAAAGAGTTTCTGCTTTTAACTCGCCAATTGCATTTTTTTCAATGGCGGTGTAATATTCTTGAGCAGTTAAAAAATCGTTTGTTTTAATAGAAGAACGCGCAATAATTGTTTTAGCATCTTCTATTAAAGAATTTTTATCCTTGTTAATAGAAAGTACTTTTTTTGCATATGATATTGCTTCTTTATAAGCCTTGGTTTCATAATAACCTTTCATTAAATTACTTTGGGCAAACTGCACATTTTCTGCTGCATACGCTTCTTGCTCTAATTTTTCAAGTAAAGGCAATGCCTCTTTAAAATTTTGTTTTTCTAAATAAATTTGAGATAATTTAGCTAAAGCATCTTCGCTATATTCTGATACACCAGCATTGATAACAATTTTATAATTAGCAATGGCTTTATCAAATTGTTTGTCTTTAAATAAAATATCTGCTAAATAATAGTTTGCTTTTAAACTGTGTGTTCCTTTTGGGAATTTTTCTAGGTATTTGTGTAAAGTTAAAATAATACCCTCATAGTTTTTGCCTTCAAAATATTTTCTTTCCGCAATTACAAAACTTGAATTATCTAAATCATCATTCGATACATTAATAAAATCTAATTTTTTAACCCAAGCTACATATTCATCTAAATTATCTTCATCTAAATAAATATTTTTTGCGTTGTTTACTGCCTGAATTGCATCTGGAGTGTTTGGGAATTTTTGCACGGTTAGTTTAAACTTTTCTAGTGCTTTTTTATTCTGATTATCGCTGTAATACAATAAACCTTGTCTTACCAATGCTTTTGATAAAAACGAACTTTTTGGATGATTTTCTAACAATCTTTCATACGCTTGATGCGCTTTGGCATTGTCTTTAATTTTTATATACGTATTTGCCAACTGAAACAACGCGTCATCTTTTAAAGACGAGGTTTTATAGTCATTTACAACCTTGGTTAACGCTTTGATTTTGTCTGAATTTTCATCTCTAAAACCATAACTCATTCCTATTTGATATTCTGCATAATCTGCATCGGTAGCAGAATTTCTAACTACAGTTTGATACGAATTAATAGCATCCTCATAATTTCTTGTTGCAAAATAACTATCACCTAAACGAACTAAAGCATCATTATTAATTGATTTATCAGCATGATTTTCTGCTAAAAACTGCGTAAATGCATCAATAGCTTTTGTGTAGTTTTTTAGTTTAAAATAACTGTAACCAATATTGTAATTCATCAAAGAAAATTCTTCTTTATTGGTGCTTAAAAATCTTTTTGCAGCTATAAATTTAGCAACGGCATCTTCGTAATTTTCTAATCTAAATAAGGTTTCTGCTTCCCAATACATAGATTTTTGTTCAATTTCTGCATCTTTAGAGCCTTTACTTTTTACAAAATAAGAAAGTGCTTCTGTAAATTTATTGTCATTAAATAATTGAATTCCTCTGTACAAAGAAACCTCATTTGTTAAAGTTATGTTTTCAGTAGTATTTTTCTTTTTTAAATAATCTAATGCGCCTTGGTAATTTTGCTGATGTATAAATGACGAAACCACCAATTCATTTATCATTTTATAAGCAGATGAGTTTGGGTATTTTTTTAAATAATCTTGTAAAACATCAGAAACATTTTGAAAAGGATTACCAGCTTCATAACTTAGTTTTGCATAATTTAAAGCGGCATCTTCCTGAATTTCTGTGTTAAAAGTCATTTCGCTGGCCGTTTTAAAAGCATTTAAGGCTTCTGTTTTTTTATCAATATTTAAATAACATTCGGCTAAATGATAATACGCATTTTGAGAAATTGCATTTTTTTCATCAATAATTTTATTAAAATAAGTGATGGCATTTTGATACTCATTTTGCTTGTAAAATACATATCCTAATTGATAATAATCGGAATTTGTCCATTTTCCATTTTGGCCCGTATAGGCTTTTAAATAAGGAATTGCTTCGGCATATTTTTTAAGATTAAAATAACTTTCTCCTACAATTTTAGAGATTTCAGAAACTTCTTTTCTTTTGCTCGTTTTTAAAAGTTCTGTACCCACAATAATACAACGTTCAAATTTTGCAGATTTAAAACTAATATCTAACAAGTAGTAAGAAATTTCTGCTTTATACGATTTATTATCTGCAATTTCTTTTAAAGTAGACTCTGCAAGTCCGTAATCTTCTAATTTGTAAGCAATAAAGCCGAAGTAATATCTAGAGTCGTTGCCGTATTTAGCATCATTTATTAAAGGTTGAAATTTATTTTTTGCTAATGTTAAGTTATCAGTAACCAATAAACTATAGCCCATTTTAAAGTTTAATTCTTTTTGATCTTCTTTAGATAGTAAATCGGTATTCACTTTTTCGTACCATTTTAAAGCATACGAGGCTTTTTTGTTTGCAAAGTAATAATTAGCAACATTAAAAAAGGCTTTATTTTTTTTATTGCTTGTTGGGTTTTCTTCCACAAAATCTAATACTTTTTGATCGGCGTTTGTTTGGTTTAAAATAACTGCGCACATGGCACCGTAATAAGCTGCATCTGCCTTTATACTAACGTTTTTTTCTGCTTGTACGTTTATTTTGTCAAATATTTTTTGCGCTGCTGCGTAGGCTTTATTATTGTACAATTCTAAAGCATTATTAAAATCTGTAATAACATGTACGTTTACAGTTGTTTGTTGAGAAAAAACAGTAAAAACTGTTAGAAAGCAGCATACTAATAAGAATTGTTTTTTTACAAAACGGATTTTCATACAATTGTGTTTGTTATATTATAATAAACGAACATTTTTAAATTTTGTTTGATGTAGCCAAAAAAAAGATTTAAAAATGTTTTACATCAAAAGTAAGAATTGTTCTAATTTATTGCGGTAAAATCAGCAGAAACTTATAAGTTTGTACAAACATTTATTTTTATGGAGAAACCAGTTTTACATTTAGAAAATGCAGACATTTATCAACGAGATAATTTGGTTTTATCTAAGGTGAATTTAACTATTAATAAAGGAGATTTCTATTATTTAATAGGTAAAACCGGAAGCGGAAAAAGTAGTTTGATGAAAACTTTGTATGGCGATTTGCGCTTGCAAAGTGGCACGGGTAGTATTGTAGATTTCGATTTAATAGATTTAAAGGATAAAGATATTCCGTTTTTAAGAAGAAAAATAGGAATTGTTTTTCAAGATTTTAAATTATTAAGCGATACAACTGTATTTGGAAATTTAGAATTTGTTTTAAAAGCAACGGGTTGGAAAAACAAAGAAGAAATTAAACAAAAAATAAACGAGGTTTTAGAGAAAGTTGGAATGCAATCTCAATATTATAAAAATACTTTTGAGCTTTCTGGAGGAGAACAACAAAGAATAGCCATTGCTAGAGCGTTATTAAATGACCCAGAATTGATTTTGGCAGATGAACCAACAGGTAATTTAGACCCAAAAACGTCTTTAGAAGTAATGCATCTTTTAAACGAAATTCATAAAAGTGGTAAAACCATTTTAATGGCAACACACGATTATCAACTAATTGTGAAGTTTAAACACAAAACATTAAAAATAGAAGGCGGAGAATTATTTGAAGTTGCAAGACAATCTTAATGATTTCTGTTTTAATACCTACATACAATTATAACGCGTACAATTTAGTTGCAGAAATTCATCGACAATTATTAAAATCAAACGTAAGTTTTGAAATTATTTGTTTGGATGATGGCTCAAACTCATCTCAAAACGACTTAAATGAGAAAATAAACACCTTATCTCATTCAAAATTTGAAATTTTAGCACAAAATATCGGCAGAAGTGCTATCAGAAATTTATTGGCAAAAAAAGCAACTTTCGATTGGTTACTTTTTTTAGATGCGGATGTAGTTCCGGTTAAAAACGATTTTATAACAACTTATTTAAACCAAATTTCTGAGAAAATTAGTGTTTTTTGTGGCGGAATTGCCTATCAAAATCATGATCAAAATCAAAAATACTTGCGCTATAAATATGGTAAAAAACACGAAGAAGTTGCTTTAGAAGAAAGAATAAAGGAACCTTTAAAATATTTTTTTACAGGGAATTTTTTTATTGCAAAAGAGGTTTTTAAAGAAATGCAGTTCGAAGAAAAACTGGTAGAATATGGTCGAGAAGATTTTCTGTTTTCGGTAGGTTTATCAGAAAAAAAATATGCCATTACACATTTAAAAAACGAAGTATTTCATTTAGGTTTAGATGAAAATAAAATTTTTATTGCAAAGACAAAAAAGGCAATGGAGAACCTCGTTTTTTTAGAAAATGAAGGTTATTTAGAAAAAGAAAAACAAAAATTATTAGAGTTGGTTGCGTTAGTAACAACTTTAAAGATGAATTTTTTATTGATAAAATTGTATCCTTTTTTTGAAAGAAAAGCAGAGAAATTATCATCTGTTTGGTATTTAAACCTTTTAAAAGTAAGTTATATTTGTTTTTTGAAAAAGAAAGTAAATGAATAGAACAGAAATTTCGAGTTTAATTTATCAGAATTTAGTTGAGAATAAAGCACAAATTCATCAGCAATTTATAAGTAATAAAGAACAAATAGGTTTCTTTTATTTGGATGATTTATTGCCAAAAGAATTCGCTTTAAAAATTCATGCTTGTTTTCCAAAAACGAGTGAAACTGTGCAGAGAAAAAGTTTGAGAGAACAGAAGTTTACTGCTTTTCAAATGAATAAATATGATGCTTTGTTAGAAGAAGTTATTTATGCTTTTCATGATGCTAAGATTGTAAAATTAATATCAGAAATTTGTGATTTAAAGTCTGTTTATCCTGATGATAGTTTATACGCAGGTGGACTTTCTTTAATGAAAAAAGACAATTTTTTAAATCCGCATTTAGATAATTCTCACGATAAAGACAGAAATAGATGGCGTGTTTTAAACCTTTTATATTATGTAACGCCAGGTTGGAAATTAGAAAATGGTGGTAATTTAGAAGTTTGGCCAAACGGATTAAAAGAACCACAAATTACTATTGAAAGTAAGTTTAATAGACTTGTTGTAATGGCAACGCATCAAAAATCTTGGCATTCTGTTAGCAAAGTTGAAATAGAAAATATTAGATGTTGTGTGTCTAATTATTATTTTTCTGATGTGCCTTTACTCGCATCAGACTCTTTTCATGTTACTACATTTAGAGGAAGACCTAATGAAAAAGTAAAAGATGCTGTTTTAAAAATTGATAATAATTTGCGAACTATTGTGCGTAAAATTTTTAAAAAAGGGATTAGAGAAAATCCACATAAATATAAAAAATAATTAGTTTAAATTTTTAAAAATATTTTCTAGAGTTACTTTTTCTTGTTCCCAAGTTAATAGTTGTTTTGCTTTTAGTATGGATGCTGAATAATCATTTTTCAACATTTTTTTTATTTGTTCTGCAAGACCCTTTGGAGTTCTTAATGCTATAATTTCGCCAACGTTATATTCTAAAACAATTTGTTTCATTTCGGGCAAATTAGAAACTAAAATAGGAATCTCTGCTTGTATGTAATCAAATATTTTGTTTGGCAAAGCATATCTGTAGTTTAATCCTAAATCTTCTTCTAAACTCAAGCCAATATCAGCTAAAGGCGTAATTTTTTGCAATTCATTTGGTAATAATTTGCCTAAAAAATGCACTTTTTTTTCTGTTGATTTACTTTGACTTCTTTCTTTTAATTCGGATATGATATCTCCAGAACCAACAATAATTAGTAGATAATTTTCTAAAAATTCCATTGTGTCGATCATCAATTCTAAACCACGTCCAATATTTATAGCTCCTTGATAAATGATAATTTTTTTACCATCCGTAGAAAAAGGCAATGTACCCTTTTCAATTTTTTTAAAGGTTGGTAAATTTCTTACTACTTTAAAATTAGTTGCGTATCTTTTATCATAGAAATCGGCAATACTTTTACAAACTGTATAGGTG
>JANQTQ010000167.1:8091-15095 GCA_030731625.1 Polaribacter sp.
CAAAAGGACGATGAACCAGTTCAGGAACTTCTGGAAATAATTCGTGACTATCATACACCAATTTTTTGTTTTGAAGCACACTAACTGCATAATTTGCTGCAAGAGAATCTAAATCATTTGAAAGTAAAATGTCTTTTTTTGAAAAAAGAAGGAAGAAAAAAATTCTAAAATTAAATTCAGCATAAAATAAAAAACCTTGGTTAAAAAAGAGCTTTAATCTTTTTGTATGATAATCTCTATGTGTGGGAACGCTGTTTTTTAATTTTCTACCAACTAACAGTACTTTATAACCATTATTAAATAAAGTAGTACAAACTTTATCTACTCTTTGGTCTGTAGATAAGTCATTTGTAACGGTTACAATTATTTTTTTCAACTTACATATTTTGTTGCAATATAAAAAATATAAAACCCACTCCTTAAAAAGAAGTGGGAAATTGCTATGAAAAAGAATGATAAGATAAATCTTACCGTACATAAAGTCGTTCTTTTTTTTAAAGCCTTACAAATTTTTAAAAATATTTTTATTTAAAGTAGTAAAGATGCTTTATGCGCCTAAAACTATTTATTTAAAAGTAACCTCTAACGGATTGTTAATTTGTTTAGAGAACTTAGTTAAATAATCTTCCCACTCTTTTTTGTTTGCAAACTGATTACTTTTTTTCCATCCAAAACCTGCATAATAAATTACGGTATTATTTTTTACTTGTAAATGTGCATATGCATTGCTTAAATCTTTGGCTTTTACATCATATTTTTCAAATCCTTTAAAAGTATTTTTGTCTGCTATAATGGCCGTTCCTAGTTCAGAATCTGCATGAGGTTGCCAATAGCTTACCCAACCATTTTCATTATTTCTTGTAACTTCGCCATCTTTTTCATGCAACGTTAAACCTGCAGAAATACTGTTTGTACCGTCAATATTTGTAGTGAATTTAGTTAAATTATTTCCTAAATCTAAACTGATAATTTTAGATTCTGATATTTTATTACCTGCTGCATCCCAATTTTCGTATTCTAAATAAAAGCTCGTTCTAAGAGGACCAGTGGTAATCGTTCTCCATTTTGTGTAATTTTTAGAAAAGTAATAAATGCTATCAATTTTAACAGCAATACCACCAACACCGCGACTTACACCAACATGAAAATCATCTAAACCCTCACCAGTATCTTCATGATAACTTCCCGTTTTATCTACCAATGTTTCTTTATACCATTTGTTGATAATTGGATATTCTACTCGTTTTAACCAAGCATCCACTCCGCTTGATAAAGTTCCACCTTTTATATTTTCTTCAATCATTTGTTGAGCAACAGGTCCATACACACGAAATGCAACTTTGTTATTTTCCCAAGTATAATCATCTGTTCTTTCTGGTACAAAGCGAGAAAAACATAGGTCTGCAGCTTTTGGCTTTTCTGTCTCGTTAACTAGAACTACCTCAAAATTTGCTATCGTTTTTGCTGCTATTTTAGGCTGAAACAACAATTCATCCATAGTTCCATCACCATTGGTGTCAACTAATTGTGTAACCAAAAGTTTGCCAGTTTTAACATCTTTTATACCAATAGAATTTATATTATCAATTTTTAAAGCTGAATTTTTAATTTCTACAATTTCAAAAGAACGTTCAAAATCTTGTGTATTTTTTATTGAAAATTCAACTAGTTTTTTTTGTTGAGAACAAGAAAAGAAAAGTGATACAATTACTAAGTAAGAAAGTGTTTTAATAGTTTTCATTGTATATTAATTTTTTAATTTAAACTTAAAAACCTGTCTGATTAGAAGAAAAAAGACAGGTTTTATTTATTTTTAAAGTTACTTTTTTATTATTCTTCATTAGCAGGTTTGCCAATAGTGGCTAAAATACCACCATCTACGTACACAATGTGACCATTTATAAAATCACTAGCTTTAGAACTTAAAAAGATAGCCGCACCTTGTAAATCATCAGGATTTCCCCATTGTCCTGCAGGAGTTCTTCCAATTATAAAATCATTAAATGGATGACCGTCTACTCTAATGGGTTCTGTTTGGCTTGTTGCAAAATATCCAGGACCAATTCCGTTTGTTTGAATGTTAAATTTTGCCCATTCTGTAGCCATATTTTTCGTCAACATTTTTAAACCACCTTTTGCAGCAGCATATGCACCAACAGAGTTTCTACCTAACTCGCTCATCATTGAACAAATGTTGATGATTTTACCACTTTTTCTGGTTATCATGCCTTTTACAACATGTTTAGAAACGATAAAAGGAGCTACTAAATCAACATCTATTACCGCTTTAAAATCGGCAACTTCCATTTCTACTAAAGGGGATCTTTTTATAATCCCTGCATTGTTTACTAAAATATCTATGGCTCCAACTTCTTCTTCAATTTTTAATATACTTTCTTTTACTGCTACTTCATCGGTAACATCAAAAAGGTATCCAAAGGCATTAATTCCTTTTGATTTGCATTCTTGAACCGCTTCGTCTAGTTTTTCTTGCGATGAATTTCCATTAATCACAACTTTGGCTCCGGCATTTCCAATTCCAGTTGCCATAGCCATTCCAAGACCATGAGTTCCTCCTGTTATAAGAGCAACTTTACCTGTTAAATCAAATAAATGTATTGACATGATAATTTGTTTTAGTGATTATTTTAGTTCGTTAATTTTACAATGATCCATATCACCATAATCTAAATTTTCACCTGCCATTCCCCAAATAAAAGAATAATTACTTGTGCCAGAACCTGAGTGAATAGACCAAGGTGGAGAAATTACCGCTTGGTTATTTGCCATCCAAATATGTCTTGTTTCTGTTGGTTCACCCATAAAATGGCAAACAGCTTGATCGGCAGCAACTTCAAAATAGAAATACACTTCCATTCTTCTGTCATGAACATGTGCAGGCATTGTGTTCCATGAACTACCAGGTTTAATAGAGGTCATTCCCATTTGTAATTGGCAAACATCCACCACACTATTTACAATGTATTTTCTTAATGTTCTGGCATTTGCGGTTTCTGCTGCACCTAGTTCTACAACTTCCACATCATTAATACCAATTTTTTTGGTAGGAAAAGCTTTGTGAGCAGGTGTAGAGTTTAAATAAAATAAAGCAGGATTTTCTTCGGATTTACTAGAAAATTCTACATTTTTATTTCCTTGACCAACATATAACGCTTCTTTGTGTTCTAAAATATATATGGTTCCATCAACAGTAACCGTTCCTGTTTGACCAACATTAATAATCCCTAATTCTCGTCTATCCAAAAAGTTTTCAGATTTTAAAGCATCAATAGTTTCTAACTTTAAAGGAGATTTTGTTGGTACTGCACTTCCTGTAATAAAACGATCGTAATGAGAATATACTAAGTTTATAGTGTTAGTAACCATTAAGTTATCAATTAAAAACTCTTCTCTAATTCTTGTTGTATCGTAATTTTTAACATCTTTTGGAGATGCTGCATAACGTGTGCTGTAGTTTGTTTGCATGGATGTTTTTATTTAAAATGTGAATTTGTTTTTGAATAATTTAATACAATAATAATAAAAATTATCAAAATACAATCGATTGTATTTTGATAATTTTATATTTGTTTTATTGTAAAGTGAATATTATGTTTATTTTCAATGTTTAAAATAGAAACTAAAAAATAGCTTGTTTTTAAAAATGGACAATACAGAAATTACCATACATGACATTGCAGAAATTTTAGGTATTAATAGTTCTACCGTTTCTAGAGCGTTAAATAACAGTCCTAGAGTTGCTCAAAAAACGAAGGATAAAATTTTAGAAAAAGCAACTGAATTAGGGTATCAAAGAAATGATTTGGCATCTAATTTACGTAAAAGTAAAACGTTTACTTTAGGCGTAATCGTACCAAGAATCTCGAGACATTTTTTCGCTTCTGCCATTGCGGGTATCGAAGAAACCGCATTTAAAGAGGGGTATAATGTAATTATTTGTCAGTCTTTAGAAAGTTTAGAAAGAGAACAAAGAATTATAAATACTCTATTAGCAAATAGGGTTGATGGTGTTTTAATTTCTATTTCTATGGAAACTAAAAATGACGACCATTTATTCGGTTTAAAGCAAAGAAATATCCCTTATGTTTTTTTTGATAGACATTGTAATACTTCTATTAATAGCAAAGTTGTTATAGATGATTTTGAAGCTGCCTTTAGGGCTACGGAACATTTAATTCAGCAAAAAAGTACTGTTATTGCTCATTTTTCTGGTCCACAAAATTTAGAGATTTATAAAAACAGATTTAAAGGATATAAAGCTGCTTTAGAAAAATATAGCATTCCGTTTAAAGAAGAATTGGTCATATCTTCTAGTTTAATGGAACATGATGGAGAAGAGAATGTAAAAAAAATGCTGAGTTTACCTTATAAAGTAAATGGTTTATTTTGTGCTAATGATGTTGTTGCTATTGGGGCAATTCAGTATTTAAAAAAGGTGCAAATAAAAATGCCTGATGATATTGCAATTGTAGGTTTTAGTAACGAAACAATATCTTCTGTTATTGAACCGGCATTAACGACTATAAATCAGTCTGGATTAGAAATAGGTACAGTAGCAACAAATTTATTAATTAATAAAATTTCTAATGCTAGTAATAAAAATATTGATGAAACCATTATTGTTAAAACTAATTTAATTGAACGCAAATCTTCTTTGAGAGAAGTTAATTAATGATTTTAGTTAACTTGATTTTTAAAGGACGGGAAATAATTTGCTAAAATAAAACATCCCTTCGTTTAAAGTCATTTAAACAAAGAGATGTTCATTTTTATTGTGGAGACGCCGAGACCAAAATTATTTATCTCATTTTACTTTATTTATTTTTAAAACTAATTAATATGCTGTAAATCAGTGTCTTGAGTGTGTTTTTTAAATTTGAAAGTAAAATAAGATTAAATAGAATAAAGGATTGGCTGACTAAATGCTGACTAAGTATTATATTTGTCTAAAAATGTAATATGGCCACAATTAAATTTATTTTACAGGGAAAATCTCAAAACTCTCAGATTTATTTAAGGTTATCTATTGATAAGAAAACTTCATTTAAAAGAAAGACAGGTTATCAAATAGATCCAAAAGAATGGAGTGTATCAACTGGTTTTCCTAAAACTAATAATCCCTCAAACAAAAATTTAAAAGTTGATTTAAAAACTTTAGAAACTTTTATCGAGACAAACTTAAATAACTCGAATTCTCAGGGAACAGAAATTACATCTTTATGGTTAGCTGATTGTATTGCAAAACACTTAGGAAGAGAAGATAAAAATAATGAGTTAAATTATTTAATTCCTTACACAAAGAAATTTATTGAAAGCTTGAATAATAGCACTTCTGCATCTGGTAAAAAGGGTGTATCCGAAGCTACAATAAAAAAAAGAACTACTATTTTAAATAAACTAATTAAGTATGAAAATATACATAAGAAAAAACTTAAAGTTTATGATGTTGATCTTGACTTTAGAGAGAAATTTATTGTTTTTTTAGATAAAGTTGAGAAGTTATCTAATGGTACAATTGGGAAATATTTAAAAGAGGTAAAAACTATATGTTTTGATGCACAAAAGAATGGAGTAGAGGTAAGTCCTAAATTGATCCATTTTAAAGGTTTCTCTTCGGAGACTATTAAAATTACCTTATCTTTTGATGAGATTGATGAAATACAGAATTCAACTTTTACTGATATTAATTTAAAGGCTTCAAGAGATTGGCTTGTTATTGGATGTTTTACGGGGCAAAGAGTGTCAGACTTATTAAGGATGAATATTAATATGATAGAAAAGATACAAGGATTTGAGTTTATTGTTTTAAATCAAAAGAAGACAGGGAAATTAGTTCAAATTCCTATTCATCAAAAAGTACAAGAGGTTTTAGAGGCTAATAACGGGAGTTTTCCAAAAGTATTTAGTGAAAACGAAGGAAGTAATTCTGCTCTTTTTAATAAATATTTAAAAGAAGTTTGTAAAATTGCTGGCTTAACAAAATTGACGAAAGGAACACTAAGAAATAAAGAATCAGGCAGAACTGAATTAGGAGAGTATCCAAAATACAAATTAGTATCTTCTCATATTTGTAGAAGATCATTTGCTACAAATTTTTACGCTTTAGAAAAATACCCCACACCTCTACTTATGAATATTACTGCTCATGGTACAGAGAGAATGTTCTTGAGTTATATTGGAAAAAAACCTATTGATTATGGAGTACAACTCGCTAAAATCTGGCAAAATGAAAATAAAACCTAATAGTAACTATTAGAAAGAGATAAGTTTCCAAGAGAAGAAACGTTATTTATAATAAACGAGATACTAAATTTTAAATCTTTTAGAGACGAAACCTTACTCTTTTTTGTGATGTAAAACTGTATTCTAATATCTTAAATAGATTGTTATATCTCTGATAGTTTTTTATAATTTTCAGGTTTCTTATTATTACAAAGAAAAGTATAATTTGATTTGCAAAACTTGAGGATTTACAGGGATTTTATATTGACGCTGAAACTTGATCTTGATAATTTAATTAATCCGTTATAGTTTTTTTTTATCAGAATAGCAACAAGTTTTCTTTTAGCTAAAGAAATAAAAACTAAAGTCATCTTGATTTTTGATGTCATAATTTTTATTTTCTTTCTTCTTTATTTTAATCATTTATAAGTTCTAGTTCAAAACATACCTTTATACCTTTAACTATAAATTTATAATTATCTCATCTACAAACGACTTTTATATCAGATTCACTAACATTACATTGTGGGTGTTTTTGCAAACTAAAAAAAACTATAAATCATCAAAAATTAGATTTTTAATTTTTGTTTACATAATTTAGAAGTCTCTTTTTGTCTCTTTATTTTGGTGACTTTTATAGCATGTAATAACCTTATTTATATAATATAAAACATATAAATTATGAATCAAAAAGAGAATTCATACGACTTAATTTCCAGAATAATTAATGATGGCTGTCAGTTACTAATTATCTGGATTAA
>JANQTQ010000168.1 GCA_030731625.1 Polaribacter sp.
TTTTTATATAGCTAATACATGTGAATAATCTTGAAAAAGGGAACACCCTGAAGAAATAAAGGAAAACCGTAAAAAGAATTTAAGAAAATCTATTACTTTAAATAACTATTAAATTATATTTAAGAAGGTGCTAGTAAAAACTATTCAATATCCTTCCATTTAGAATTATTATTTGGAGAAATATTTTTTAAAGAAGTAGCTACACGAGCAGCATTTTTTGTGCGTGGTCCATCAGAATAAATACTAACAATTTCATCTGCTTTGGCATCAAAAAACATACGAATTAAGAAATTACCAATAGATTTATTGTAAATATTTTCTACAGTTAACACAGCATCTTCAACAGCTTGTTTCCCAAAATCTTTGTTGGTTGCAAAATTATCTAACCCTTTTATGTGGTAATCGTACAAAGTATTTCTATATGATTTTAGTTTAGAAGACAATAAATTATCTATCATTAAAAAACGGTTTTGTTTACCAACCACATTTTGCCAAGCAGACAATCCACTTTGCTGTGCCTGTAACATAACATTTTGCGCTTCGTTTAATTCTGCTTCTCCACCAAATTCTGAAAAAGTATCTGCATCAACACCAATAATTGTGTATGCATAAAAAACAATTGTAGAAATTAAATTACTTTCAAACGCATTTTTATTATAAATTAAAGGATCGAATTCATTGTATTTAAATGTGAAATCGTTGTCTTTTATATTTAAAATTGGCGTTGCATAACTGGAACCATAAACGGGTCTTGTGGATTGCACTTGTATAGTTGCAGTAAACGTATTGTTATCTCTTGCTGTTACAATAATGGTCATTGCACAATCTATCCTTTCTTCTGTTTTAACAACTCTATTTGTCCATTTTGTTTGATTAATAAATTCGGTTAATGACTTTTGTAAAGTTGTAAAAACCTGTTTATTTGAACCAGCAATTTGACTGTCATTAACAGTTACTAAACAATTTAATTCTTGTGAATTTAGATTGATTGTCATCAAAAATAAAGCAAAAAGAAAAACAAGTTTACGCATCATAATTTATATAAGTTTTAGATATTATGAATCTAGATTCAGGACTAAAAAATTGTAATAGTGTCTTGTTTCTAACTATCTTGATCTTGATTCTTAATTCTTAATTCTCAAAATAATTTCATTGATAATATCTTTAGCAACAGCTGCTTTGGATTTTAATTCAAATGGTTTTTCATTCAAATTTTTATCAATGATAGTAATTTTATTTGTGTTTGTTGCAAAACCAGCACCTTTATCTTGTAACGAATTTAAAACAATTGCGTCTAAATTCTTACGTTTTATCTTACTTTTTGCATTTTCAATTTCATTATTGGTCTCTAATGCAAAACATACCAAAAACTGATGTTTCTTTATCAAACCTAAAGAAGCCAAAATATCTTTTGTAGGTGTTAACTCTATAGTTAACGAAGAATCCTTCTTTTTTATTTTCTGGCTAGCAACATTTTTTGGAGTATAATCTGCAACAGCTGCCGCTAATATGGCAATATCAACATCATTAAAATATTGATGAGCCGCATTGTACATTTCATCCGCAGAAATAACATCAACTCTATGCACAAAAGAATGAATTATCTGTTGATGACTTGGACCCGAAATTAAAATAACTTCTGCACCTAAATTTGCTGCTTCCATAGCAATGGAAAATCCCATTTTTCCTGATGAATGATTCCCAATAAAACGCACAGGATCTATTGCTTCATAGGTTGGGCCAGCGGTAATTAAAACTTTTTTCCCACGAAGTGGAAGATTAGAAAGAATATCATTTTCCATAAAAGAAACAATATCTTCTGGCTCTGCCATCCTACCCTCGCCGACTAATCCACTAGCTAATTCGCCAGAAGTTGCCGGAATAATGATATTTCCAAAAGTTTTTAATTTCTCTAAACTTTTTTTAGTTGATGGATGAATATACATATCTAAATCCATTGCTGGCGCAAAATACACAGGACATTTTGCTGACAAATAAGTTGCTAACAATAAATTGTGGCAAGTTCCATTTGCCATTTTAGACATTGTATTTGCAGTTGCGGGCGCAATTAAAAAATAATCTGCCCAAAGACCTAAATCAACGTGATTGTTCCAAATTTCGTTTTCGTCTTCTTTATCAAAAAAAGTAGAATGAACAGGGTTTTTAGAAAGTGTAGAAAGTGTTAAGGGTGTTATAAAATCTTTAGACGCAGGTGTCATAACTACTTTGACATCTGCGCCTAATTTTATAAACAAACGGACTAATGAAGCTGTTTTGTAAGCGGCAATTCCAGCTGTAATGCCTAAGAGAATTTTTTTTCCGCTTAAAACAGACATTATTCTGTTTCTGGAGTTCTGAAGTATACTTTACCGTTTAACCATTCTTCAACAGCAAGAGCCGTTGGTTTTGGTAAACGCTCATAAAATTTAGAAACTTCTATTTGCTCTTTATTTTCAAAAACTTCTTCTAAACTATCGTTATACGTTGCAAATTCATCTAATTTATCAACTAACTCAGTTTTTAAATCAGAATTAATTTGATTTGCTCTTTTAGCAATAATAGATATTGCTTCATAAATGTTATTTGTAGGAGCTTCAATTTTGTTTTTGTCATAAGTAACAGTACTTATAGCAGCTTGTGTATCTTTATAATCCATAATTTGTTATTTCTCTTTTGAGTTTTCTTTCTCTTTTTCTAGTAATTCTTCTTTTGCCTTTTGTTTTTCAATAAGACCTTCTACTCTAGCCTTTTCTTTTTTTAGCGTGTATAGCATAACCACTGTCTCTTTTAAAAATTTAGATTCAGGATAATTCCTTTCTAATTTTTCGTAAGCTTCATTTGCATCTTTAATACGCTCAATTTTTCTTCTATCAGTACTTTTTAACACATAATCATGTGCCGCTTTAAATCTATAATATAATGCTTCTTCCTTAAATTCTGATCCTAAATAATCTGATAATAAATTATCAAAAGCTTGTATTGCAGCTTTGTAATTTCTAACATCATAATCTGCAGTTGTGTAATACGTCTTTGCTATTTCGAAATATTTTTTCTGAAGTAAATAACGTAATTCTTTGTAATGCTTATTTGCTTCATCAATTTTATCAGAAGTTGGATACGTACTTATAAAACTTTGAAAAGCGTCTAATGCTTTGTTTGTATCTGTTGGATCTTTACTAAAAACTGGCGATGCTAATTTGTAACTATAAGCAGATAAAAATGCCGCTTCTTCTTTTTTAGAACTTGTTGGATAATTACTTACAAAACGATCAAAATAATAACCAGAAAGACTATAATTTTTTTCGTTAAAATTTGACTGAGCAACCATAAACTGTACACGTTCCATTTGAGGTTTTCCTCTGTATGCAGGTGTTATTTTTTCGAACAAACGTAAAGCTTTGCCGTACTTTTTACTTTCGTACAATTTTACGGCCATTTTATACTGGTCTTCTACAGTACCTTTATTAAGTACTTTTTGATATTCTCCACAAGAAAATAACAAAAGGCTTAACACCAATAAACACGCTAAATTTTTAATTTTTTGCATCGGGCAAAATTACTAATTAATTATGAATAATAAAAGAATTTATTATTAAGTAAAAAATTCTTTTCTTTTGGTTCCTGAAATACCAAAACTAGTTCAGTACAAGCGAGTTCAGGATCACAATTTGAACATTTTTTTTGACTTTAACTTCATCAAAAAATCTATTAAAATTAAATCACTTTCCGTATACACTAAATAGTGTGGTGCAATATTCTATAAAAAAGACTTAAAAAACACCCAAAATGGTACTAAAAGTTTGTTAAGATTATTGCATAAAAAAATACAACAATTAAAAAAGTATACTTTATAAAAGTTGTATTCTTTATTTTTTTAGTTGAATCTAGTGCTAAAAATTTGCAACGAATTTAGCAATTTTAGTTTGCAATTCTTTACTTGCGCTTACCAAAGGCAAACGAACAGTATCGTTACAAATACCTAATTCTTGCAAAACAGCTTTGATACCTGCAGGATTGTTTTCTGCAAAAATATAATCGATAATATCCATCATTTTAAAATGAATTTTATACGCTTCTTCGTTTTTACCTTCTAATCCTAATTTTATCATTTTTGAAAACTCTTTCGGAAAAGCTTGTCCTATTACAGAAATAACCCCAGAACCACCTGCCAATGCTACACCTAAAGCTAAATCATCATCACCAGAAATAATTAAAAAATCTGCTGGTTTGTCTTTTAACAAAGTATAATATTGCTGCTGATTGTTCCCTGCTTCTTTTACAGCAACAATATTGCTAAAATCTTTTGCCAAACGTAACGTTGTAGCCGGCTCCATGTTTCTAGCTGTTCTTCCAGGAACGTTGTATAAAATTATTGGCTTCTCTGTTGCTTCTGCAATTGCTTTATAATGCTGATAAAATCCTTCTTGAGTTGGTTTACTATAATATGGAGCCACAGAAAGAATACCATCTATTTCTGATAAATCTCTTGTTTTTAACTCTTTAACAACCTCTAAAGTATTGTTACTTCCAACACCTAAAACCAATGGTAAACGTTTGTTATTTGTTTTTATAATAACATCAATAATTTGCTCTTTTTCTTCTTTAGAAATTGTTGCGCTTTCGCCAGTTGTACCATTAATTACAAGATAATCGGTACCATTTTCTATATTGAAGTTTACTAATTTTATAAGCGCATCAAAATCAACTGTTAAATCGTTTTTGAATGGTGTAACCAAAGCAACACCAGTTCCAATAAATTTTTGCATTATTTTTTATAATTTTTAAAGGTGTAAAATTACATTATTCAAATTGATTAAAAACCTAAATACCGATTTCTTATGAAGAATACACAAATTTTTCTTTGAAGTTTAATTTTTTAGTTTTCTTAACACTGTTAAATATTTTTTTAATTCTAAGAAAAAACTATCTGTTTTGCTGGGCGTTTCTGCAATTT
The DNA here is from genome assembly GCA_030731625.1 of Polaribacter sp. Lineage (GTDB taxonomy): Bacteria > Bacteroidota > Bacteroidia > Flavobacteriales > Flavobacteriaceae > Polaribacter. Next base: position 4,955 of record JANQTQ010000168.1, read on the forward strand.
CTATATCGTATAATCGCTGATTTACACCAGAAATACCCACTTTAAACAATGCTTTAGACTGTAAAACAGCACTTTCTATATAAATATTATTTTTGCTAAAATATCCTATTAACAAATCTACTGGTTCTTCTATAAATTCTTTAAAATTTGTATTTTTAATGTTTCCTTGCCAATTAAAATCTTTTTCAGAGAAGTGCTCAAAAGCTTCGTTATAGTATTTTTTATGCGTTTTTAAACTATACACTTTTGCGTCTTTAATATTCAGAATATTTTCTACTTCTTCTTTAACATTTATCCAACTAGAAATTTCATCGGTTGTAATAATAGCAGCAGTTTTAATTTCATTTTGACTTACAACTCTATGAATCTCATTTTCTATCAGTTTCTTTTTAAAGTGTTTTCTTAAAAAATATTTTTTAAATGGTATCATGCGAATTTGTATTGATTTCTTATAATTTTATAAAAATACTATTATTTAGTTTGCAATTCTAACAAAATAAACTGATTTAACTGCTTTCCATACACTCGAAAATTGTCATCAGAAATTAAAAGCAACGATTTATTGCCGTTTGGCAATTGTGGCCCAAACGTAATTCCTTCTATATTATCGATACTATTTTCTGTTAATTTGTCTTTTATACCTTCAAAATTAAACACCAATCTTTTTTTAAGCGGAATAAATTTGGATGTTTTTAAAGAATCTATGTCTAAGGTATTTGTTGCGTTTTCATCGATCACTACATCAAAAATTCTAACAATATTTCCATGGATTCCATATCCATTTTGATAGGTTCTTTCTACAACTAAAAATTGATTTTCTTTATATTCTAGTATTGCCGTAACTCCGTTTAAATTGATATCTCCTTTTGCTGGTTTTGTAATATTTTCTAATTGATAACCAAATTGTTTGGTTGCCTTTTTTGATGTTTTATCAAAATAAGTGATTCTAATTGGCGATGAAGTTTTACTAAATGTTGGTTCTTCTCCATCAACATTTAAAGGTCCTTCCATAGCAACCCAAAACCCTTTTTGATCGATACTTTTTGAAGAAGCTTCAAAAGCAGCATTGTGTTTTATTGTTTTTATGTTTGATAAATTTTTAGGTAATTTAAATTGCTCTAAAAAAATACCGTTTTTATCAATTTTAAAAACTGTTGGTAGTTTATTATTATTGATTGAACCTTCACTAACTAGATATATTTCATTGGTGTATTCATCCACAAAAACAGATTCTAAATCCAACGCATTTTCTTTATAAAAATTTGATGTTGAATCGTTTAAATAAATTACATCTTTAAAATTTACAGAATGTATTTTATTATCAAAAATCGAGATATCAGAAATTAAAACTCTAGGATTCTTATCATCATCAACCACAAAATAATATTGATCATTCACAAAATCTACACCAGATAAACCTCCAATAATGGTATTTTTAAACGCTATAGAATCTGCCAAAACATACTCATCCAAAAAAGTTAATTTGGTTTGATGAGTTATTGAACAGCTTGAAAAAAAAAAGTGCTAAAACAGCAAAAAAATAGATGTGTTTCATGTTGAAAAATAATAAAACGCTAATATATCTTTTTATTGTTTTTAGAGTTTATAAAATATCTAAATAAAAGGTTAAAATTATGACACCAATTTAGTAATTATGGCTTTTCCAATTAAAAATCTTTTAAAAAGGAATGAATCAACTTAGTGATAAGATAAATTCCATTAGGATTCAACTAATTTATTTATGCCATTCAACGATTCAAAAGTTTATAAAAAAACACCAAATAAGGATTTAAAATTCAAGCAATAAAGAAAACAAAAATTGCTAAAAAGAAGTTTTTAAGCAATTGTTGTTTTGACTTTTTTTTTGCATTATTTTTTCTTTTCGGCAGGTACTCTTACTCTTTTTTTTAACAACAAAATTCCTGATGAAAAAACTAATAATCCTATACTCATAAATTTACTTTCTCCATCACTAGAAAAAAAGATTCCAGCAAAAAAAATGCTTATCAGAATAAAAACCATTTCTAAAACATCAATTTTAAACACAATTTTTGATTTCATATCGGTTATTTTTAAAAGTTAATTATAACTTTCTTCGGTTATCCTCAGATTGTGTGTCTATCAATTTATTGTAAGGATCTACACCAACTTCGGTAGGTTTTTTATCAACAATAAGGGTTATTTTATTATTGATTTGAGTAATTTTATGTTTCTGTAAATACAACTCAACTTCCTTCTTTTTACCTTTTACATCTTGTTCTGTAAAAATTCCAATATCTATATAATCATTTAAAGGAACCGATAAAATTGGCTTGCTATCTTTTTTTGATGTATAAGTTAAAGTGTCACCTTTTTTATCGCCATAATAACGTTTTCCTTTTTCATCATTTCTATATTTAGACACTTCAAACTCAATATCTACTTGATATTTTCCGTTTTTTAGTTTCGTTGTTTTTGCCTCAAGAATACTATTTTTATATAAAGTGATGGTTTCAAACATATCCTTTATAATATATTGTAAAGAATCTGGCGTTACTTCTTTAATAAAATTCACCATTTCTACGGATGTTGTATACGGTGGTTCTTGAAATTTTACTTTTTCTACATACTTTTTAAGTGCACCATTTAGTTTTTCTTCGCCAATATAATCGCTTAAAGCATAAAACACCAAAGAGCCTTTTTGATACCTTATATATCCTTGCCCATCATTATACATTAACGGATTTTCACGTTTGCTTTCAAAAGATCTTTGCATTAAATAACCGTCTAAAGCTTCTTTTAAAAATGTGCGCATTTTTGTTTTTCCGTGTTGATGTTCTAGCACTTTTAAAGCTACATATTCAGACATGCTTTCTGATAACATTGTTGCGCCCAAAACATCTGCACCAATTACTTGATGTGCCCACCATTGATGCGCCACTTCATGCACAGTTACTGCAAAAGGATAATCTACGCCATCATCATTGCTGTCGTCTACATCTGCTATAAAACCAATGCCTTCTGAAAACGGAATAGTGTTTGAAAAGGATTGTGCAAAAGTTCCGTCTGTTATTGGAAACTCAATAATTCTAGCTTGTTTATGTTGATACGGACTAAAGTTTTTTGCATTGTAATTTAGAGATGCTTTTAAGCCTTTCATCATTCTTTCTAGATTAAATTCATGACCTTTATGATAATAAATTTCTAAACTTATGCCCTTCCACATTTCTTTTTTAACTTCATATCTCGCCGAATTAAAGGCGTAAAAATTTAAGATTTTACTATCCATTTTATAATGAAAATACCTTCTATCATCTTTTACCCATTCTTTTTGTAAGTAACCTGGCGCAATTGCAATTTGATCTTTTGATGTAGAAACTGTTGCTTCAAAATCGATCCAATCTGCATCTTTTGCAATATAAGTATCGCCTAAAGCTGTTGAATCTGTTGGCAGCGGACGTAAATTATTTTTTGGTAATTTATATTTTTCACGCGTTTTATCATCTGTAAGTTCCCCATTTACAGCATATCCTAAAGAAGGAAACATGGAGAAATTATTAATAAATGTTCCGTTTTCTTTAACAGGAGAATTTTGTCTATATCTAGAATTCTTTTTACTTTCAACAGTAAAAGTTAGTTGCAACGTATCTCCAGGATGTATTTTTTTATCAAATTTATAGATATCAAAATTATGAATGGTATCTTCTAAAACCAATTTGTTTTTTCTATTAAACGTAAACTTACTTTTTAATGGATTATGATTTAAAAAGACGCTATCAATTTCTTTATCCGTTTTATTTACCAATACATACGTTCCAGATGCTTTAAACATTCTTTCTTTTGGAAAAATATCAACATTGGTTTTTACAGCTACAATTCTTGGTTGTTTATAGGTTTCGTATTTTTTATATTTCTTTTCCCATTCAACACTTAACATTTCTGCTTGTTTTGATGAAGTTCGTTTTCCTTTGGATGCAGTTTCTTGATAAATAGAATATCCTAATCCTAAAAAAGCAATCATCAAAATAGGCAAACCAATGGCCAAACTTCCTTTAAACCTTGAATTTGCAATTTCTATTCTTTCATTAAATGAAGACTGAATCCCACGAACCCAAAATAGTGCGGTTACAATTAAAAGCATCAATCCGCATAAAATCCAATACAATTTATACCATAAATAAGGACCTAAAGAAAAGCCGTATTTGTTCATATCAGAATACTCAAAACCCGGACCTTCATTGTATCTAAAAATAGATGGCTCTACTCCTACTAAGGCCAATAAAGGCATCGCAATAGAAATCAATAATAAAATAAATAACCCTACATAAGGATTGCCAATTAAAGTTTGGATACAAATGGCAAGAAATGCCCAAATTAAATAGTTTAGAAAATCTAACACATACAACTCAAAGATATAATGTCCAAATTCAAAATTATAATAGCCTTTATAAGTTTGAAAAATAACTCCAGAAACAATAATTACAGCCAATAAAACCAACTGCATTTTTATTAAAGCTATAAATTTTGAGAATAACAAGGTCCAATTAGGAATTGGAGTTGCATCTACCAAATCATTAATTTTTGCAATCTTAGCTCTGTGAACCAACATACCCGCATATAAAAATGTACAGATATTTATAGAAGCTACAAAGAAATTACCGCCACTTAACATTTTATAAGTAACTGGCAATGTTTCTGTTCCAAAAATACTACCTACCGTAAACAACCCAATAATAGTTAAAATGATTCCTACTAAAACTATCGCAATAAAAGGCCAACTTTTAACAATGTATTTAAATTCTAAATTTGATAATCGCCAAGTTGATTTTACATTTTGAATAAACGAATAATTGTAAGAAACTTTTGGCAAATTGATTCTTGTAATTCCGCTAAAATTAGTTTTTGTTACTCTTTCTGATTTTACTTTTCTAAAAGAAAATGTAAGCGCATCTTGTGTAAAAGTGAAAAATCTATAGACCAAACCAAAAATTAAAATGGCAATTCCGAACCATAATAAACGATTGTAAATAATCATTTCTTTAATTGGAATTTGCAATTCATTTTGCTCATACATCGTCCAATATTTGGTATAATAACTCGTTGCAGAACTTCCAAAAGGATCTAAAATTGCTGCTAAAGTTCGCTGTTCTGGTTCAGATAATAAACCTTCTATTAAACCTTGACCAAACATGATAATAATAACTGTTATAAAACCCGCTACAATGTTTCTTGTAAACGCAACTACTGCAAAAACAATAGCTCCAAATAATAAAACGTTTGGTAAAATAAATACTAAATACGCTTGTAAATAAGTTGTAAAACTAAAAGGACCCACAATATCTGGATTTGTTCCTGGAAATCTGAAACCGATAATCATTCCTAAACTAATTCCAAAAACAATGATGGATACAACCGCAATTCCGCTAAAGAATTTTGCAAATAAATAATTGGCTTTTGTAAACGGATACGAGTACAAAATGGTATGCATTTCACTTTTATAATCTCTATAAATGGATACTCCGATTATGGATGGAAATAAGAAAAATATAAACGTACTTAATCCGCTAAATAAATTATTTACCCCTAAAGGCGAATTTACAATTCTTGATGAACCCGTTGTAACTGTTAAAAAATCCCAAATACCTGCGGATGCAGATGCAAAGAAAAAAGCGAGTAAAATAAAAATGGATAAATAAATATAAAAAGCGGGTCTGTTAAACCAGTATTTTAATTCTTGCTTGAAAATTGTTAGAAACATTTTTTTAGATGTTTAAGTTATTAGATGAATAGAAAATTAGATTTTTGGATTGTTAGATTTTTGGATTTTTTGACTTTCCAACTTTTAAACTTTCACCTTTTAAACTAAAACTGGTTCATCTTGTTTTAAGGCAATAAAATACACATCATCTAATTGCGGAGTTGCAGCAATAAAATCTTCAGATGGTTTTTCTGATGCATGCACTCTAATATTTAACGTATTGTCTTGATTATAGTTAGATGACAAAATGTTAAACATTTTTTCATTTTCTTCTAAATCTTCTCTATTAATTATTTTCTTCCAAATGGTGCCTTCAATTTGTTTTGTTGCTTCTTGTGGCGTTGTATGATTTAAAATTTTTCCACCATTTAAAATCGCCATTTCATTACATAATTCCTTTACATCCTCAACAATATGCGTAGAAAAAATAACGGTACAATTGGTACCAACTTCTCGTAAAACATTTAAAAAACGATGTCTTTCTGCAGGATCTAAACCAGCAGTTGGCTCATCAACAATTATTAATTTTGGATTGTTTAACAACAATTGCGCAATTCCAAAACGTTGTTTCATTCCGCCAGAATAACCAGCAACATGTTTTTTTCTTACATCGTATAAATTTGTAATTTCTAAAACCTCTTTAACTAAAACTTGTCTGTCTGCTTTTTTAGCAATTCCTTTTAAAGTTGCAAAATAATCTAGTAAATCTTCTGCAGACATTTTTGGATACACTCCAAAAGATTGTGGCAAATACCCTAACACTTTGCGCAAAGACATATTGTCTTCTAAAACATTAATATCACCAAACATAATAGAACCAGAATCCGGACTTTGTAATGTCGCAATTGTTCTCATTAAAGACGATTTTCCAGCGCCATTAGGCCCTAATAAACCAAACATTCCTGTGCCAATTTCAATACTTAAATCATCAATTGCTTTTACTCCGTTTTTATAAGTCTTCGTTAAGTTTTTAATTACTAGTTTCATTTTAGTTGGTTTTAGTTTTTACTTTGTGATAAGTGTAAAAGTAAGGAGTTTTGTTACATTTTTTTGTGCTTTTTTTAATAGAAATGATAAAAAATCGTTTTATTTTTACAGAAACTTATACAAAACAGAGTTCTCACATAAATTTATAAAATGGCTAAAAAATCAATTTTAAATAAAAAATCGCTTACATTTTTAGAAAAATACCTAAATAATGCAGCACCAACAGGTTACGAATGGGAAGGTCAAAAAATTTGGATGGAATACCTAAAACCTTATGTTGATACTTTTATAACAGACACTTACGGAAGCGCAGTTGGGGTTATAAATCCGGATGCAAAATACAAAGTTGTAATTGAAGGTCATGCAGATGAAATTTCTTGGTACGTAAATTATATTTCTGATAATGGATTAATTTATGTAATTAGAAATGGTGGTTCTGATCATCAAATTGCACCCAGTAAAATTGTAAATATTCATACTAAAAACGGCATTGTAAAAGGTGTTTTTGGTTGGCCAGCAATTCATACAAGAAATAAAGCAAATGAAGAAGCGCCAAAACCAGATAATATTTTTATTGATACTGGTTGTGCAACAAAAAAAGAAGTTGAAGCACTTGGCATTCATGTTGGTTGTGTAATTACATATCCTGATGAATTTCACATTTTAAATGGCGACAAGTTTGTTTGTAGAGCTTTAGACAATAGAATGGGTGGTTTTATGATTGCCGAAGTTGCTCGATTATTAAAAGAAAACAATAAAACGCTTCCTTTTGGTTTATACATTACAAATTCTGTTCAAGAAGAAATTGGCTTACGTGGCGCAGAAATGATTACGCAAACCATAAAGCCAAATGTTGCCATTGTTACAGACGTTACACATGATACAACAACACCGATGATTGAAGCAAAATCTGCTGGTCTTTTAGAAATGGGTAAAGGTCCTGTTATTGCGTATGCACCTGCAGTTCAGCAAAAACTTCGTGATTTAATTACAGAAACTGCAGAGAAAAATAAGATTCCTTTTCAACGTTCTGCACTTTCTAGAGCAACAGGAACAGACACAGATGCTTTTGCTTATAGTAATGGTGGCGTTGCTTCTGCATTAATTTCTTTACCTTTAAGATACATGCATACAACGGTAGAAATGGTTCATAGAGATGACGTAGAAAATGTAATTAAAATGATTTATGAAACCTTATTAAATATCAAAGGCGGAGAAACTTTTTCTTATTTTGAATAGATTTAAATGACACAAATCCCACGAATTTACACGAATTCATTTTTGTGAAATTCGTGAAATTTGTGTCTCATAAAATATGGATGAACTTATAGACATACTTACTGCTGAAGGAAAACCTACAGGAAAAACGGCTTTAAAATCTGAAGCACATAAACATGGTTGGTTTCATGCAACGGTGCATATTTGGTTATTTACTTCGGATGAAAAAATTCTACTTCAAAAAAGAGCAATGACTAAAAAAGTATTTCCAGGTTTGTGGGATATTTCTGTTGCTGGGCATATTGCTGCCGGTGAAGCTATTTTAACATCCGCAAAAAGAGAAGTTTTTGAAGAAATAGGTTTAGAAATTCAAGATAAAGATCTCATCAAAATCGGAACAAGAATTCATCAAGTTTCTCATGCAAACGGAATTCAAGATAACGAACATCATCATGTTTTTATTGCGGAATTAAAAGTACCTTTATCAGCATTAACTATTCAAAAAGAAGAAGTGGACGATGTTCAATTATTTGATTTAGAAATACTTAAAAATACAGAAAAGCATGAAAATGTTTTACTTTCAAGATTTCATGAATATTATTGTTCTGTATATAATGAAATTATAAAAAATACATCAAAATGAAAAAAGGAAAAGTTTTAAATTTATTTGAAGGCAAAAATACTGGTAAAAATACAGAAGAAAAATATGCGATACTTTTAGATAAATTCATTTTGCCATTTGAAGATGATTTTAATGGTTTTGAATACCAAGAAGAAGTTTTTGATGTTGCTATAGAAGCTTGGAATTATGGAAATATCAAATCACTTTTAGGTAGCAAAGAATTTAAAAAAATAATATCGTTTGCCAAAGAAAATGATGTTAATTATCCAATTCTAAAAAAGCTTATTGCTTATAAGGTATCAAATTTTAAAGAGTTTACTTATTTTATTGTTGATTTTGATATTAAAGAGATTAACAACGATTTAAAACTAACGGTAGTTACAGAAAAAGAAGAAACCTATATGATAAATATGCTGATGGGAGGATCAGTATCAGATGCAGAACCACAGTTTGATAAAGATGAATTTGAACAAAACTACATCAACAGATCTCTAATTTCTTTAAAACCATTGCAACCATTTGTAGACTGGAATAACACTATTTATCCAGATTCTAAGATTGATTTAACTACTTTTAATGAAGTGAATATTTATTTAATTAAAAATAGTAATTATGAAGATATCGAGGCTCATTTAAGAAAGAAATTTGACACCTATTTTATGATGGAATTAGAAGGTTGGCATACTGATAAAAAAGAATGGCCACAAAGAAGAAATTATAAAATGTTTAAAGAATGGTTTCGAATAGATATTTCTACTGCTGTTTATGATTTAGAAAAGACGCCAATTAGCAAAAGCGAATAACATTCATCTACGAAGAGAAAAAAACTAAAGTAACAATTTCTAAGGATACTTTAGATGAACACTAAATTAAAACCCCGTTTTTTGAGTATAAAACTCATTTTTGGGGTTTTATTTTGCCTAAAATTTAAAGATTTAAAAGGTATTAATTTATAGGTTTCTCAAAAAAAGAATCAGCTAATTTAGCTTCACTTATTAAAGGCAAAGTAAATTCTGTTGCCGGTTTTGCAGGTTCTGTTGGCACGCCGTTTTCACCCGTTTTATACCATGTAATTTCAAGAGGTAAAATTAAACCGTTTACGTTATTCCAATTCCCATATTTAATAATTTTAAATTGATCACTAGCTTTTTTAGATCTATACGTAACAGTATATCCTAACCATTCCATTTGATAGGTTTTAGGATTGTAAAATATTTTATAATTATCATCAGGAGAAGTACCAACATTGGCCTTGTAAGAAATTTTATATCCAGGATACTTTGTGCCCTCAAAAACTAAATCAGCTGTTTTTTCATAGATAATTCCGTCATCTGCCAAAACAAAAGGCATTGCATAAAAATAAAAATAGAGATTGTAATAAAAAGTAGGATTTCCTTTAAAAGCACCTTTTTCTGTCTCATCTAACCA
>JANQTQ010000169.1 GCA_030731625.1 Polaribacter sp.
AGTATTATCTTTGCAATTCTTCAAATTAAGCATAAAATAGTAAATCTTTGATATGGAAAAGATAATTGACGAAAACAAACAAGGTGAAAGTCTAGTTTTAGATCAAAAAAAAGAAAATACAAAAAAACTTTTTATAGAAAGTTACGGGTGCCAAATGAATTTTTCTGATAGTGAAGTTGTAGCTTCTATTTTACACAATAATGGTTACAACACTACTCAAAGTTTAGAGGATGCTGATTTGGTTTTGGTCAACACATGTTCTATAAGAGATAAAGCTGAACAAACTATTCGTAAACGTTTACAAAAATACAATGCAATAAAAAGAGACATTAATCCAAACATGAAAGTGGGTGTTTTGGGTTGTATGGCTGAACGATTGAAAGACAAATTTTTAGAAGAAGAAAAAATTGTAGATATGGTTGTTGGACCAGATGCCTATAAAGATATTCCAAATTTATTAGCGGAAGTTGAAGAAGGAAGAGATGCAATTAATGTTATTCTTTCCAAAGAAGAAACCTATGGAGACATAGCACCTGTTAGATTAAACAGTAATGGAGTTAATGCTTTTGTATCCATCACAAGAGGTTGTGACAATATGTGTACTTTTTGTGTAGTTCCTTTTACAAGAGGAAGAGAAAGAAGTAGAGAACCACAAAGTATCTATGATGAAATTGAAGACTTACATCAAAAAGGTTATAAAGAAATTACTTTATTAGGACAAAACGTTGATAGTTATTTATGGTATGGTGGAGGGTTAAAAAAAGATTTTGAAAAAGCTACCGAAATGCAAAAAGCTACTGCCGTAGATTTTGCGCAATTGTTAGATAAAGCAGCTACTCTATTTCCAAAAATGAGATTTAGATTTTCAACCTCTAATCCGCAAGACATGCATGAAGAGGTTTTACATATTATTGCAAAGCATCATAATATTTGTAAATACATACATTTACCGGTTCAAAGTGGAAGCACTAGAATTTTGAAAGAAATGAATCGCCAACATACACGTGAAGAATATATGGCATTGGTTGATAAAATTTATTCCATTATCCCAGATATTTCTCTTTCACAAGATATGATTACTGGTTTTCCAACGGAAACAGAAGAAGATCATCAAGACACCTTAAGTTTAATGGAATATGTTAAGTACGATTTTGGATTTATGTTTGCTTATTCAGAAAGACCTGGAACTTTAGCTGCTAGAAAATTAGAAGATGATATTCCTGAAGAGGTAAAAAAACGCAGATTAACTGAAATTGTAGATTTACAACAAATTCATGGTTTAGAAAGAACAAAACGTTTTATTGGTCAAACTGTTGAAGTATTAATAGAAAAAGAATCGAAACGTTCAGACAAACAATGGTCGGGTAGAAATTCTCAAAACACAGTAGTTGTTTTTGATAAAGAAAACTATAAAGTAGGTGATTTTGTTTGGGTAAAAATTACAGATTGTACAGCAGCCACCTTAATTGGAAAAGCAGTTGGATATTCTGAACTAATGAATTAAAAAGATAAGTCACGGATTAAAAGATTAACACGGATTTTAATATGGAACTTTATAGAGAAGAAGAAACTTTTAAAATTATAGGGATTTGCATGGAAGTTCACAGAAATCTCGGTCCTGGATTACTTGAAGTAATATATAAAGATGCTTTAGAGATAGAATTTAAAGCAAATAATATTCCTTTTGAAAGGGAATCGAATATAAAGGAGTAATATTACCACATAGATTTTATGCTGATTTCATAGTAAACGAAGATATTGTTTTAGAGATAAAAGCTATAAAAGAGTTTTCAGGTGAACATACTGCACAAGTATTAAATTATATGAAACTTTCAGATTCAGAAATTGGATTACTAGTGAATTTTCAAAACAAATCATTACAACATAAAAGATTAGTATTTTAATTAATCAGTGAAAATCCTTTAATCCGTGGCAAAAAAATAAAAAAATGGAATCAGTACAAGCTATAAAACAACGATTTGAAATCATTGGAAACGATCCAAAACTAAATCGTGCTGTAGAAAAAGCCATACAGGTTGCTCCTACAGATATTTCTGTATTAGTTACAGGAGAAAGTGGTGTTGGAAAAGAAAGTATTCCTAAAATAATACACTCGCTTTCTCATAGAAAACACGGAAAGTTTATTGCTGTTAATTGTGGCGCAATACCTGAAGGAACTATTGATAGTGAACTATTTGGCCACGAAAAAGGATCTTTCACAGGAGCAACAGGATCCAGAGATGGTTATTTTGAAGTAGCTGACGGCGGAACAATATTTTTAGATGAAGTTGGCGAATTACCACTAACAACTCAAGTGCGTTTATTACGTGTTTTAGAAAATGGTGAATTCATAAAAGTAGGTTCTTCTCAAGTTCAAAAAACAAATGTAAGAATTGTTGCAGCTACTAATGTCAACATGTTTGAAGCTATTGAAAAAGGTAAATTTAGAGAAGATTTATTTTACAGATTGAGTACCGTTGACATATTATTACCACCACTTAGGGATCGAAAAGAAGACATTCATTTGCTATTTAGAAAATTTGCTGCAGATTTTGCACACAAATACAAAATGCCTCCTATCAAATTAGAAGATAATGCTGTAGAGCTTTTGACCAAATACAGATGGAGTGGAAACATCAGACAACTAAGAAATATTGCCGAACAAATATCTGTATTAGAAACCAAAAGAGAGATTAATTATCAAAAGTTAGCCTCCTATTTGCCTCAAGAAAGCAGCAACTTACCTTCTGTAATTGGATCCAAAAAAGCCGAAAACGACTTCAGTACAGAAAGAGAAATTCTGTACAAAGTTCTTTTTGATATGAAAAGTGACTTGAATGATTTAAAGAAATTAACGCTTGAATTAATGCAAAACGGAAGTTCAAAAGTCCAAGAAAACAACAAAGGGTTAATTCAAAAAATCTATGGCAAAGCTGAAGAAAACAACACTATTTTTGAAGAAGAACCAAGACTAAACGTAATTCCAAACAAAAATCACACCTCAGAGGATGATGACTTTTTAGATGATGACGAAAACTATTTATTTGCAGAAACCGTTGAGGAAGAAGAGGAAACATTAAGTTTAGAAGCTAAAGAAATAGAACTGATCAAAAAATCTTTAGATAGAAATAAAGGCAAAAGAAAAGCTGCAGCTGACGAATTAGGAATTTCTGAAAGAACGTTATATCGAAAAATAAAACAATACGATTTATAAAATGAAGCACATAAAATACACCTCTTTTTTATTGTTAATCACTCTTTTTTCTGGATGTGGAATTTATAATTTTACTGGAGCCAAACCCATAAACGCAAAAACATTTCAAGTCAATTATTTTCAAAATAATGCCGAATTAATTGAACCTGGAATCGAAAGAACATTTACTCTAAAATTACAAGATTTAATACGAAATCAAACCAATTTAGATTTAGTTTCGCAAGGTGGCGAATTACTTTATGAAGGTGAAATTGTGGAATATAGAATTACTCCAATGACTGCAAC
>JANQTQ010000170.1 GCA_030731625.1 Polaribacter sp.
AAAAATCTTTCATAATATCTACACAGAAATTATAAAACCCAAAACTAACAAAAATTGGTTACTTTTAGTTGGTATGCTTTTAACAGGTTTTGGAGGTATTATAGGCGAAACTTGGGGCGTTGCTAATGGATATTGGCAATATCACGAAGTTACGAGAGAATTACCATTATGGCTGCCATTTGCGTGGATGCTAGCTTTTCATTATCTATATAAATTAGAAAGAAATTTAATTCCGCTTTTAACAAATCAATCACAAAAAAATAAAATTGTTTTAGCCATTCTATTAGCATTAATTTTACCTGCTTTTGGAGAAGTTATTACAATTTATTTAGGTGTTTGGACGTATTATTGGCCTTATCAAATTTTAGGCGTTCCTTTGTATGCCTTTATTTGCTTGGTTTTTGTACACATGTTAGTTTATAGTATTTTACATGCAATTTGTAAAAAATATAAAATTAACGATGTCGTTTTTAACTAAAATCGCCAACAAACAATTCTAGTAACTTTATTTCCTTGATTCATATCAATTACTTTAAACTCCTTTGCTCCTAGTTTTTTGGATGATGTTTGCAAACTTTCTACATTCTCTTTTTTAGAAACCAAACTTGTAAACCAAATACTTTGCTTCGAAAACAAAGAACTCTCGTATAAATAATTATGCAAAAATGCTTTTTCACCTCCTGGAAACCATAATTCATTATTATTTCCTGAAAAATTTCTAACAGCATTGTTGCCTAAATTTTTAGTTTTTCTTCTATTGGCGCCTTGAGCTTCTTCTGCAGATTTATAAAAAGGTGGATTACACATTACCGCCGAAAATACATCCTCATCTTTTAAAATTCCTTTTAAAATTTGCTGTTCATTTAACTGTTGACGAAGTTCAATCTTTTCGTCTAAATGATTGTCATCAATAATATCTTGTGCAGTATCTAAAGAATCTAAATCTATGTCTGTAGCCACAAAACTCCAATTAAACTGAGAAACACCTAAAAGTGGATAAATACAAGTTGCACCTGTACCGATATCTAAAATCTTAATTTCTTTTTCTGATGAAAGTAAATCTGATAAATGTAAAATATAATCTAATCGTCCTGGAATTGGCGGACATAAGTTTTCATCAGAAAAATCCCAAACCTTTATTTTATCAAACGTAAAAAGCAATGCTTTATTTAATTCCTTTACTGCTTTTGGATCTGAAAAATCAATACTTAAATTTTTAAATTTATTTTCTAAAACGAATTCTTTTAATATAGGGTTTTTACTGATTAAATCATTAAAATCATAGCCTTTATTAAACCTGTTTTCTGGATGTAAACCTTTATCTTTCATTATATTTCTAACAATGTAAACTCTAATTGCAAAGGTTTTAAAGCACCTTTTAAGGCTTTTATATAGTTGACACCAAACTCTAAATAATATTCAGAAAAATTACGTTGTCTTTCTTCTAAAGATTGATTTGGTAAAAGCTCATTTTGAATGGTTGTAATTCTATCAACCAAATCTTGTTGTCTTCTTTTTTCGGCTTTTAACAATCGCTTTTCTAGGTTTTCTAAGCCTTTAATTTGCTTTCTCTCTTGCGCATTTACAGCATTCTCAAAAGAAACATCTGTTTTTTTAGCGACTTCTTTTAAGTCAGCAAACTGTTTTTGTAAAAATGTTATTTTCTCTTTAAAATTGGTTTTAATTTCAGAATTTTCTATTACTTTTTTTGATATTAAATCATGTTGATTTAAGAAAACTTCTTCTGATGAAATCTGTAACTTTTTTAACTTTGATGATTGTTTTTCTGATACAATTTGCACAGAATTACGCAACAATAAAATAGGAAAAGGAATATTTACTTTTTCAAAATACGCTTTTAATTCAAACCAATACGCCATTTCTCCTCCTCCGCCAATATAGCATAGATTAGGTAAAATTACCTCTTGATATAAAGGTCTCATAATTACATTTGGCGAAAAAGCTTTCGGATTTTCATCAACTTCAGCTAAAATTTGAGCTTTTGTAAATGTAATATTCGTGTTATTTACTTTGTAAAGATTGTCTTCAAAAATGATGCGTTCTCTAAAATTATTACCCAAATAAAACAAATTAATTTCTCTTGGATTTACTTGAATTTTATAGTTTTTTTCAAGTTCTACAATCGTTTTAGAAACTTCTGTAAAAGAAATCTGATGTTCTAATTCTTCTTTTACAAACGGATTAAATAACTGTTTTAAACTCGCATCATCGCCATCAATAATAACCAAACCAAATTCTCCAAACAATTTATTGGCTATAAAACGAGTTGCATCTGCCAAATTATGATGTTTTAAATAGGCATCTTCAAATAAGTTTTTTAAAAATTGTGCATTTTTAGAATTTCCTAAATGATTCGAAAAAACATCAAAAACATCTTGTAAACCTTCTGTAGAAAATCGTCCAACAGCGCCTCCATCTTTTCTATTCCATAAAACTTTTTTACCATCAAAATTAAAGTAATTTATTTCATCAAAATCATGATCTTCTGTTGCCATCCAATACATAGGAACAAAGTTTTGTTCAGGAAATTTTTCTGATAATTCTTCGCTTAAATTAATTGTAGAAATAATTTTATATAAGAAATACAAAGGACCGGTAAATAAATTTAATTGATGGCCGGTAGTGATGGTAAACGTATTTTGCTTTTTTAATAACTCAATATTTTCGTTGGTTTTTTCTGATATTTCAAACGATTTATATTGAGTTTTTAATGCACCAACCAAGATTAATCTCGATTGTAATCTATAGGATTTTTGCTTTTCTTCAATTTGGTTATGAAAACCAGAAATATCAGGAAAGTTGTTATAAAAAGGTTGTATATTTTTATTTTTCTCTAAATAATCATGCATTGTTTCAGAGAAGAAGCCTGTTTTTTGAAAAGGTATTTGTGTTACTTTCATATTTTAAAGTGCACATTTTTGATAACAATCTGGTTCTAAAGAAGAATTCATGTAATTGATTTAATTTTTTGATAAAAATACGACTATTTTATGCTTTGTCGTACTTTGAAAAACAATCTAACAAATTTTTAACGAGATTAAGAATCATCTACAATAAATAGTAGAAATTATTCCTTATTTTTGGAACTTATCAAAATTATTTTCATGAAATTCAAATCGCTATTATTACTTACTTTTCTAACTTTAAGCAATCTCTTTTCTCAAGAAATTAAATCTCCATCAGAATTTTTAGGCTATGAAATTGGTACACGTTTTACAAGACATCATAAAGTAGTCGATTACTTTTTATATCTTAGTCAAACAGTTCCTAATGTGAAACTAGAAAAATACGGAGAAACCAATGAGCATAGACCTTTGTATTTGGCTACAATTTCATCAGAAAAAAATAGTACTAATTTAGAAAAAATTAGACAAGATAACTTAGCTCAAGCTGGCATTTTAAACGGAAATCAAGATAACAAAATAGCCATTGTTTGGTTAAGCTATAATG
>JANQTQ010000171.1:0-910 GCA_030731625.1 Polaribacter sp.
GGTTTTGGAAGCGCAACACGTTTTGGTGCAATAACCGGAAACGGAGAAGGCGAAAAAGTTCTTGGGCAAATTATGATGCTGAAAGACGGAAACTCTAAAGCGATTATTGATGCCGTAAAAGAACGCGTTCTTGAAATAGAAAATAGTTTGCCAGAAGGCGTTTATATCAATGCTTTTTTAGAGCGTAGTGAACTGATTAATAAAACCACTTTTACAGTATCAGAAAACTTAATTTTAGGATCACTCATAGTCATATTTGTGGTTGTTTTATTATTAGGAAATTTACGTTCTGGTTTGGTCGTGGCTTCTGTAATTCCGCTAAGTTTATTATTTGCCATTTCTTTGATGAATCTATTTGGAGTTGATGCCAATTTAATGAGTTTAGGAGCTATTGATTTTGGAATTATTATTGACGGTGCTGTTATTATCGTTGAGTTTATCGCCTTTCGGATTATTACTGAAGGTGACAAACTAAAATTACTTTCTGATGAAGTAAAGCAGGACAAAATTGATGAAATCACCTTAAAAAGTGCCTCAAAAATGATGAATTCTGCCATTTTTGGACAATTAATTATTTTAATCGTTTTTATTCCTATTTTATCTTTAAGTGGCGTAGAGGGAAAAATGTTTAGACCCATGGCGCTTACGTTTAGCTTTGCATTAATTGGTGCTATGTTATTGTGTTTAACCTACGTTCCTGTTGTTTCTTCGCTGTTTTTAAAACCTCAAAAACAAAGTAAAAATAACATTTCTGTGAAGTTGATGAAAGTGCTAAATTATTGGTACAAACCATCTATCCATTGGGCTTTAGCTCATAAAAAAATCGTTGTTGGTTTAGCAGCGTTATTATTGGCAACTAGTGTGTTTTTATTCAGCACAATGGGTGGCGAATTTGTACCCACTTTAGATG
>JANQTQ010000171.1:920-3454 GCA_030731625.1 Polaribacter sp.
CTTTAGATGAGGGAGATTTTGTAATTCAGCCTGTATTAAAAACGGGAACATCACTAGGAAAAACGATAGAAATTACCACTAAAATTGAGCAAATTCTTTTAGATAATTTTCCAGAAGTTGATCAAGTAGTGAGTAGAATTGGCGCTGCAGAAGTTCCTACAGATCCAATGTCTATGGAAGAAAGTGATGTTATTATCAAATTAAAACCAAAAGGCGAATGGGTTTCTGCAAAAAGCAAAGATGAATTAGCGGATAAATTTAAAGAAGCTTTAGCTATAATTCCTGGTATGGAAGTAGAATTTACGCAACCTATAGAAATGCGTTTTAATGAATTGATTACAGGTGTTAGAGCAGATGTTGCGATTAAAATTTTTGGTGATGATTTATCGGTTTTAGCCAACAAAGCAAATGAAGTAAAAGAGCTTATTAAAAATGTAGAAGGCGCATCAGACATCATCATAGAAAAAGTAGAAGGTTTACCACAAATGAGCGTCACTTATAACAGAAGTAAAATTGCGCGTTATGGTTTAAATATTGCTGATGTAAACCAGATGATTACCATGGGGTTTGCTGGCGGAACTGTTGGAAATATTTTTGAAGGTGAAAAACGCTTTGATTTAGTGATTCGTTTGGATGAAAAAAATAGAAAAAATTTAGAAAGTCTGCAACATTTATATATTGATGCTCCCAATGGCGGTAAAATTCCGCTTAGCGAATTAGCAGAAGTTAAATATACAACTGGACCTGCAAAAATTTCTAGAGACGACACGAAACGTAGAATTGTAATTGGTGTAAATGTTAGAAATAGAGACTTGCAATCTGTTGTAGACGATATAAGAACTATTATTGACCGTGATTTTAAAATACCTGTTGGTTATAAAGTTACCTATGGCGGACAATTTGAGAACCTACAAAGTGCCAAAACACGTTTAATGATTGCTGTACCTATTGCATTAGCTTTAATTTTTCTGCTCTTATATTTTGCATTTGGTTCTGTAAAAGAAGCTTTATTGGTGTATTCTGCCATTCCGCTTTCTGCAGTTGGTGGTGTTTTATTATTATGGATTCGCGATTTGCCTTTTAGTATTTCTGCAGGTGTAGGTTTTATTGCCCTTTTTGGAATTGCTGTTCTTAACGGAATTGTATTAATTGAACACTTTAAAGAACTTAAAGAAGAAGGAATTGAAGATATTGAAGAACGCATAAAAAGAGGCACAAAAGAACGTTTAAGACCCGTTTTATTAACAGCAGCAGCAGCAGCTTTAGGATTTTTACCAATGGCCGTTTCTACAAATGCAGGTGCAGAAGTGCAACGTCCGTTAGCAACTGTGGTTGTTGGTGGTTTGGTAACAGCAACTATTTTAACGCTTATAGTTTTACCTGTTTTATACGCGTGGTTTGAAGAAAAAAAATCTATCAAAATGAATAAAAATACAGTTCTAACTATTCTTGGTTTCTTTTTTATTGTGACGAGTTCTGCACAAACCAAATTAACTTTAGATGAAACTTTAGCGTTAGCCATCAAAAATAACGCAAGTTTAAAAGCTGCAAATTTAAAAGTAGCAGAAAGCAATGCCTTAATTGGTAGCGCTTTTAATTTTGATAAAACAGCGATTTATTATAGCTATGATGAAAATAATTTGGCTGCAAATAATCTACCTTTAAAAGTAGTTGGAATTGCGCAAGATTTTAAATTCCCAACCATTTATTTTGCTGATAAAAAAATACAGAAAGCAAAAGTAAACATCGAGGAAACGAATTTTAGTTTGCAACTTTTACAAATTAAAAAAGCAGTTTACAGCAATTATTATCAGCTTAGTTATGCTAAAAACAAAGTAAAAACGTATCATTTTTTAGATAGTTTGTATTTGGATTTTGCAGCAAAAGCAAAACGAAAATTTGAGTTGGGCGAAACTAATTATTTAGAAATGATTACAGCTAAATCTAAACAAAAACAGTTGGAAACTTCGTATAATCAAGCTTTGCAAGAAGTAGTATTTTCATCCGAAGAATTAAAAGCTGTAGTGCAAATTGATTCATTGCTTATTTTAGATCAACCGCTTCAAAAGTTAGAAATTGAAACGATGGCTACTAAAGATAATCTAGGATTGCAATATTTTGAAAACGAAAAAAACTATCAACAGGCTTTAACACAAAAAGAGAAGCAAAGCCTATTACCAGATATTAGTTTAGAATATTTTCAAGGTACAAATAGTCAATTAAATACCAATATAAACGGATATCAATTTGGATTAAAAATTCCGTTATTATTTTCTGGTAATGCTTCAAAAATTAAAGCTTCAAAAATTGCTCAAGAAATTGTTGTTGAGCAAAAAGCATCTTATAAAATAAAGTTAGAAGGGCATTACAAATCACTTTTAGCAACCTTAAAACAATATGAAGAAGCTCTAAGTTATTACGAAAACGAAGGTAAAAACCTTAAAAACGAAATTATAAAAACCGCTAACCGTACGTATAAAGAAGGCGAAATAGACTTTTTTCAATACATACAAAGTTTAGAAACTGCCAAAGAC
>JANQTQ010000172.1 GCA_030731625.1 Polaribacter sp.
ACAACATACTTGGACACATATTGATAATTCTGTTGGAAGATGGACACAATATGATGGTTTAATTGAAGATTTTAAAGACATTAAACCACCAACAAGATTAAATTTTTATCCGTATGCATCCGCTACAACCACCATTTTTGAAGGTAAAGCAGATTCAAATTGGAGTGTTGGAATGGATATAAAATATGGTTTAACAGATAATTTTACGTTAGATGCTACTTTAATTCCCGATTTTAGTCAAGTTGGTTTTGATGATGTTGAATTAAATTTAGGTCCGTTTGAACAGCAATTTACAGAACAAAGACAATTTTTTACAGAAGGAACCGAGCTTTTTACCATAGGAAATTTATTTTATTCAAGAAGAATTGGAAGTTCTCCCATAGATCAATTTAATATTTCTAACTCTTTAAATGCAGATGAAGAAATTGTTAATTATCCTGGTAAAGTTACCATGCTAAATGCTGTTAAGATTTCTGGAAGAACAAAAAAAGGTTTAGGAATTGGCTTTTTTAATGCCATTACAGAAACTACAAATGCAACCATAAAAAACAATGCAACGGGCGAAACTAGAGAAGAAGTGATTGATCCTTTTACAAATTATAATGTGTTAGTATTAGATCAACAATTTAATCAAAACTCAACAATATCCCTTTTAAACACCAACGTAACACGTGATGGAAAATTTAGAGACGCAAATGTTACGGCATTAAAATGGCATATAGAAACAAAAGACAGTAAATACAACGCAGATGGCTCTGTAAGAATGAGTAACATTTCTGATGATATTTACAATCCAAATACTGGCTATACTTTTGATAATAGTTTTGGCTATAATTCTGGTCGTTTAAGTTGGGAGATTGGCTATAATTTTGAAAATAAAGATTTTAATCCGAATGATTTTGGCATCCTTTTTAGCAACAATCAACAAACTATTTATAACAGTATAGGTTGGAGAACTTTACAACCTACTAAAACATTAAACTATTCTAACTTTAATTTTTATCAACAATTAAATTATCAGCATTACTCTGGTGTTTACACAGGTTATAATGCTGGTTTCAATTACAATGCACAGACCAAAAACAGATTTTCTTACGGAGGTAATTTAAACTACGGAACACAAGAAAAAGACTTTTTTGAACCTAGACAAGGTTCTACAAGCGGAATTTATTTTTTACAGCCAGAAAGACGAAATGCTAATTTTTATATTTCTACAAACTCTCAAAATAAATTTGAGTTAAATATAGACGGCTATTACACAAACTATAACAACAATCCTAAAGAAGGCTTCGGATTTAGTTTTGCGCCTCGTTATCGATTTACAAATCAGTTTTCTTTACGATATAATTTATACTTTAACAAAACAAATGACGACCAAGGATTTGTAAATCAAAATGATACCGACATTAGATTTGGTATGAGAGACAGAAAAAGTTATACAAATACCATTTCTGGAAACTATAGTTTTAGCACAAATTCTTCATTGTCACTAAGTTTTAGACATTACTGGAGTTCTGCACATTATAACAACTATTTTAACCTAAATAATAATGGTGGTTTAGACCCAAATAACACCTATACAGGAAGCAATGTAAACTTTAATAGTTGGAATTTAGACTTAAACTACATTTGGCAATTTGCACCTGGAAGTCAGTTAATTGCATTTTATAGAAACTCAATTTTTAATTCTGACACCAATTCTAACTTAAATTTTTATGACAACTTAGACAACTTATTTAATCAATCTCAAAGTCATACTTTTTCTGTTCGTTTTGTGTATTTTATAGATTACAATAACATTAAAAACATCTTTTAACCATCTCGATTTTAATATAAACGGATATACTTTACAAAGTATATCCGTTTTTTTATACTTTAGTGCCAGATAAATTTACTATGATTATTACAAAAAATATCCATAAATATTATGGGGAAGTCGAAGTTTTAAAAGGACTTGATTTACATATCAAAAAAGGTGAAATTGTTGCTATTGTTGGTCCTTCTGGAGCAGGAAAAACAACTCTTTTACAAATTTTAGGCACTTTAGACAAGCCATTAAAAGAACAAGATTTTGAATTGTCTATTAATTCTATCTCGCTTAAAAACCTTTCTGATAAAGAATTATCAAGTTTTAGAAACCATCATATTGGTTTTATCTTTCAATTTCATCAATTATTACCAGAATTTACGGCTTTAGAAAATGTTTGTATTCCTGCTTTTATTGGTAAAAAATCTAAAAAAGAAGCAGAAACAAAAGCAAAAGAGCTTTTAGAATTTTTAGGATTATCTCATAGAATTCATCATAAACCCAACGAACTTTCTGGAGGAGAACAGCAAAGAGTTGCCGTTGCCAGAGCGCTTATAAATAACCCTTCCGTTATTTTAGCTGATGAACCAAGTGGAAATTTAGACAGTGAATCTGCTAAAAACTTACACGAATTATTTTTTAAATTACGTGATGAATTTGGACAAACCTTTGTTTTAGTAACTCATAACGAAGAACTTGCAAACATGGCTGATAGAAAATTAACAATGATTGACGGTAAAATTATTTAATTTATTTATGACACAAAAAGAACTCAAAGAATTTTTAGATGAAAAAGTACTCCTTTACAACAATCCTAAATTTATTGAGTCTGATCCCATTCAAATTCCTCATCAATTTTCTCTAAAAGAAGACATTGAAATCGCTGCTTTTTTAACCGCCACTATTTCTTGGGGAAATAGAACGATGATTATTAAAAACAGCTTTAAAATGATGGAATTACTAGACAATTCCCCTCATGACTTCATCGTCAATCATCAAGAAAAAGATTTAGAAATAGTAAAAGGCTTTGTTCATAGAACTTTTAATAAAATCGATTTTATACAGTTTCTAAAATCACTTCAACACATTTATAAAAATCATCACGGTTTAGAAAATGCACTTTCAATTAAGGACAATTCTAATACATATCAAACCGCAATTCATCAGTTTAAAAACATCTTTTTTGAGGTTAAACATCAACAAAGAACTCAAAAACATATTTCTGATCCGTTAAAAAATTCGGCCGCAAAACGTATAAATATGTTTTTACGTTGGATGGTAAGAACTGATAAAGCTGGTGTAGATTTTGGTATTTGGCAATCACACAATCCAGCAAATTTATCGTGTCCATTGGATGTACATTCTGGCAATGTTGCAAGAAAACTAAAGCTACTTTTAAGAACACAAAACGACTGGAAAGCACTTTCTGAATTAGATAAAAACTTACGAAAACTAGACAAAACAGATCCTGTAAAATACGATTTTGCATTGTTTGGATTAGGTGTTTTTGAAAAGTTTTAATAAGAAATGAACAACATTATTTTCTTACTAATTTTTATAATACTTTCGTAAAATCAAAAAATAGAAAACCAAAAATGCAGTTTCATAATCCAACTATTTTATATTTTTTAGTACTATTGATTATACCGGTTTTGGTACATCTTTTTCAACTTCAAAAGTTTGTAAAAGTGCCATTTACAAACGTTGCTTTTCTGCAAAAATTAGTACAAGAAACTCGTAAAAGTTCACGCCTAAAAAAGTGGTTAATTTTATGCACAAGACTCCTTTTATTTTCTGCGATAGTATTTGCTTTTTCACAACCTTACATAAGCAATAAAAACACTACCGAAAATCAACATACTTTTATCTACTTAGACAATTCTTTAAGCACAAATACATCGGGAGAAAAAGGGGATTTATTACAAATATCAACAAAAGAAATTATAGAAAATGCTTCACAAAAAGACATCTATTCCTTACAAACTAATGACGCTTTTTTTAAAGACATTACCTATTCTGAATTAAAAAACGAGCTTCTAAAAGTAACAAATACTTCAAAAAAACTTGAATTAAATAGCGTTTTATTAAAAATTAATAGCCTAAAAAAAAATAAAACTAATACTTCATATAAAAACATATTAATATCTGATTATCAATACATTTATGATAAAAAGTTTACAAATGTAACACCTTCTTTTTCTGCCATAAAAATTGAAGCAATCAAGAAAGACAATATTTCTATAGACAGTGTTTTTATCAGCAATACAAATAACAACAATCTCACCCTAAATGTTGTTGTTAAAAATCAAGGCGAAGAAAAAAAGAATATTCCAATTGCAATTTTCAACGACACAAAACTAATCAGCAAACAGTCCTACTCTATTAAAAAAGATGCTTTAAAAACGATCCCATTTACAATTCAAAATCAGGATACTTTTTTAGGGAAAATACAAGTTACTTTTAGCGATACTTTTTCATTCGACAACACGTTTTATTTTAGCATAAACGCTACCAAAAAAACAAACGTTTTAAGCATCGGAAATGAGACCAATTTCATGTCTAAAATTTTCACAGAAGATGCGTTTAATTTTACACAATCTTCTTTGCAAAATGTAAATTATAACACTATTCAAAAACAGCAATTAATTGTCTTAAACGAGTTAGAAAAAATACCAGAAATCTTATCAAAAAGCATCCTTGAGTTTTCTAAAAAAGGAGGCAATATTGTGGTCGTTCCAAATGAGAATTCGAACCTTGAATCTTACAATATTTTTTTAGAAAAATTTGAGAACACAAAAATCGGAGCTAAAATTTCTGACACTTTAAAAATTACGGATATCAATTTTAGTCATCCTTTATTTAAAAATGTTTTTCAAAATAAAGTTCTTAATTTTCAATATCCCACTACATCAAGCCACTACCCTATTTCATCAAAAAATAGCAGTAAAATTATTTCTTTCGAAAACGGTTTGCCATTTATAAGTCAGATTAAAAATGATGAGCAAAACCTATATTTGTTTTCTAGTGCTATTAACAAAAACAATAGCAATTTTATGAACTCACCTTTAATTGTGCCTGTTTTCTATAATTTTGGAATAATGAGCTTTCAGCATTCTAAAATCTATTATTACCTAGATGAAGAAAACAAAATTGATATTGAAACCAATTTAGAAAAAGATGAAATTTTAAACATATCAAACGCAACTTCATCTTTTATTCCAGAGCAACAAACATTTCAAAATAAGGTAAGCATCACTGCAAACGAACAACCTTATAATGCTGGTTTTTATTACATCCTAAGAAAAAAAGATACTTTACAAACAGTAGCCTTTAACACACCAAAAGAAGAAAGCGCTGTTCAATTTCTAGATCTTACTTCTTTAAAAGAAAGCAACCCAAAAATGACAGTTTCTAACGATATTTCTACAGTTTTTAAAGATTTAAACGAAAATAATGAAGTTCATTGGCTTTGGAAATGGTTTTTAGCTTTAGCCATTGTATCTTTGCTTTTAGAAATTTTTATCCTAAAATTCTATAAACCATGAGTACGCTTATTAAAAACGCAACTATACTAGATGCATCAAGTCCTTATCACAACCAAAAAAAGGATATTTTAATTAGTGATGGAAAGCTTGAAATTATAGCCAATTCTATTCCACAAAAAGACAATTATACCGTTATTGAAAGAGAAAATTTACACGTTTCTTGCGGTTGGTTTGATAGCAGTGTTTCACTTGGTGAACCTGGTTATGAAGAAAGAGAAACCTTAAAACATGGTTTGCAAGTTGCCGCTAAAAGTGGTTTTACTTCTATTGCGGTAAACGCAAACACAAACCCAGTTATTGACTCTAAATCTGCTGTTGAATTTCTAATTAGTAAAGCTTTTAATTCGGCTACAAAATTATACCCTATTGCCGCTTTAACAAAAGACTGCAAAGGTGTAGAAATTTCAGAAATGTATGACATGCAACAATCTGGTGCTGTTGCTTTTGCTGATTACAACAAACCAATTGAAAACGATAATTTGCTGAAAATTGCACTTTTATACGCGCAAAATTTTGATGGTTTGGTGTTAAGTTTTCCTAAAAATAATTCAATTGCTGGAGACGGAATTGCAAATGAAGGAATCAATAGTACAAAATTAGGTTTAAAAGGAAATCCTGCTTTAGCAGAACATATTCAAATTGCTAGAGATTTATATTTGCTAGAATATACTGGTGGAAAACTACATATTCCGACTATTTCTACAGCAAAATCTGTAACTTTAATTAAAGAAGCCAAAAAGAAAGGTTTAAAAGTTACCTGTAGCGTTGCCGCACATCACTTGGTTTTAACAGATGATGAATTGCATAGTTTTGACAGCAACTTTAAAACAAACCCACCATTAAGAACTAAAGAAGACATCAAAGCTTTGCAAAAAGGAGTTGAAACGGGTGTTATTGACATTATTACATCTGACCATAACCCTATTGATATTGAGCATAAAAAAGTAGATTTTAGTGAAGCAAAAGAGGGTGTAATCGGTTTAGAATCTGCATTTGGAGCCGTTAATTCTGTTTTAGATGTAGCTGATTTTATTGCTTGTTTTACAACAAAACCTAAAGCTATTTTTGGAATTGAAAATCACTCTATATCAGAAGGAAATATTGCTGATATTACCTTTTTCAATCCAGAGACTGAAGTTGTTTTTACAAATAATCACATTTTATCAACTTCTAAAAATAGCGCTTTTATCAATAAAAAACTGAAAGGAACTGTGTACGGTGTTTTTGCAAATAATCAACTAATTATAAACAAATAAACATGCAAAACCAACTTGTTAAAGAAGGTAAAACAGCTGCAATTATAAGTTATTTTACTATTCTTGGAACTATTGTTGCTTTTTTTATGAATAGTACTAAAAAGAATTCATTTGCCAGTTTCCACATCAGACAAATGATAGGAATTTTTCTTCTATCAATGATTAATAAATATATTATCTATGATTTTTTAGGAAATACTGTTGGCTATATTGCTTTTTTATTTATTGTTGCACTTTGGGCCATTGGCTTTATTGGCGTTTTAAAAGGCGAAGAAAAACTAGTACCTTTTGTTGGTCAACAATTCCAAAATTGGTTTCAAAACATTTAAATTACCGTTATAAAAACATTTATGAGCTTAGATTACATTTCAAGAGAACCTAAAATTAAAACAGAAAATCCGCCTTTACTAATTTTATTACACGGTTACGGCAGTAATATGGAAGATTTATTTTCTTTTTCTGAAGAATTACCAGACGAATTATTAATAATAAGTGCAGAAGCTCCTTACCAAATGGGTTTTGGTAGTTATGCATGGTATGCTATTAATTTTGATGATATAAAAGGTAAATTTTCTGATCTTGAACAAGCTAAAACTTCTCTTGATAAAATTGCTCTTTTTATTGATGAAATTAAGACCAAATACCAAACAGACCCAACAAAAACATTTTTATTAGGTTTTAGTCAAGGTGCAATTTTAAGCTACTCATTAAGCTTTTTTTACCCAAATAAAGTTCAAAACATAATTGCTTTAAGTGGTTATATAAATACCGAATTATTACCAAAAGAGATTTCTAAGGAAATAAAAACCAACTATTATTGTTCTCATGGTTCTGTAGACCAAGTTTTACCGGTAGAATGGGCTAGAAATAGCAAACCTTTTTTAGACAAATTAGGACTCAATAATACCTATTCTGAATATCCTGTTGGACACGGAGTTGCTCCTCAAAATTTTTATAGTTTTAAAGCTTGGATTGAGGAAAAAATCTAACTAAATTATTTTTTTTTATAGAAAATGACTTTAGAAACCGTAAAATATGCAACTTATGAGCAAGAACTTCCGCAAGAAGGAAAACATATCATTGGTCAAGAACGAAACAATAATATAATCGTTTACCAAGCTTTTAATCCAAATATATCAAAATGGGCCATTGAGAATCAAAAATTTGGTGGTAGTCATTATAAATTTTCAAGAATGTCTTGGATAAAACCTAACTTTCTATGGATGATGTACCGCGCTGGATGGGCAAGAAAAGAACATCAACAAAATATCTTAGCGATAGAAATTTCGAAAGAAAATTTTAAAATTTTATTAGAAGAAGCAGTTCATTCTGATTATAAGGAAGAAATTTATGTAACCAAAGAAAATTGGAAATCACAATTAGCAAAATCTAAAGTAAGATTGCAATGGGATCCTGACCATAATCCTTATGGAGAAAAACTAGAAAGAAGAGCGATTCAAATTGGTATTAAAGGAGATTTACTAGAAAAATTTGGTAAAGAATGGGTCATTTCTATCGAAGATATTACAGAATTTGTTCATCAACAAAAATCTGTATTAGATTCTAAAAGATTAGAAAATCTGCAGGTTATAAAAGAAAAACCAATTTTAATAGAAAATAAAATTCTTAGAGATAAGTTACAATTAGGTCAATCATAAATTAAAACATTTATAACCAAGATTCTGAAAGCAATGATTTTTAAAACTGAGAAATTATTCGCTTAATTTCTTAACCTATTTTAAGTTTTTATTCAATAAATCAACAAATTGAGCGCTTGTAAATGGTTTTGGAATCACATCTTTAAAACCAATTTTAAGATACCCTTTTATATCATCTATAGAACTATTACCTGTTAAAGCTAAAATTGGGGTTTTGGAGTTAGATTGATGATACGCTTCTTTCTGTTTTATTAAACTTTCTCCAGAAAGATTTGGCATATTAATATCTAATAACACAAGATCAAAAGTTTCTTTTTGCATTTCTAAAAGTGCTTCTACTCCGTCTTTTACCAAAGTAAAATTCGCATTTTCCTTTTTTAAGATATGCGCAACAATAGTTCTATTTAAAAAGTTATCATCTGCAACTAATATTCTACTACTATTAATATAGTTATTATTTACAACGTCTTCTGATGTACTTTTAATAACGGTAGAAGTATCTACTTTAAAAGGAATATCTACTTGAAAAGTTGTTCCTAAATCAATTTTACTAGTTACAGAAATTGTACCGTTCATAGCAGCAACCAAACGTTTTACAATTGCCAAACCTAAACCAGCACCTTTATGAATTCGGTTATCATCCAATTCGTTTTGCTGATATTCTTCAAAAACAGATGCCGCTTGACTTTCTGTCATTCCTCTACCTGTATCAGTAACTTTAAAAGAAATTTTTACATCTTTTTTATCCAAAGAAATTACATCAACAAATGTTGAAACAGCTCCTTTTTGAGTAAATTTTATGGAATTATTAATTAAATTAGTAAGTATTTGAAGTAATCTTACATCATCACCAAAAACAAATTTTGGTAATTTATTTGAAATAGAAAATTCTAAATTAATATCTAAATCTCTGTGACTACTTTTATAATTATTTTTAAGTTGATCGATTAGTAAGGCCAAATCTACTGGCGCATTACTTAATTGTAATTTACCAGCTTCTACTCTTGATAAATCTAAAATATCATCAACAATTACTTTTAAATTTTTACCAGAAATTGTTAAATATTTTAAATGCTCTTTTACCTGATTAGAAACTTCTTCTTCATTTATTAACTCTGTATACCCAAGAATAACGTTTAGCGGATTTCTAACCTCATGACTCATCATCGCCAAAAAACGAGACTTTTCTTCATTGGCTTTATCTGCAACTTTTCTTAACCTATCTAGTTCAATGTTTTTTTCATGAAGCTCTCTTTTTAAGAAAAAAAGATCATTTCTATTTTGATTTAATTGCGCTGCATATTTGTAAACATTTGTTCTGTTGTGTATTAAAACAGCAACTTCATTCTCTGTTTTTAACAACTCAACATCTACATTATATTCTTTTTGATTAGACACTATAACCATTCCCTCAATTAAAAAAGGATCGTTTATTGTAAGTGCTTCTAATGTACCTTCTAAAAAAGGACAAGCTATATATATTGACTGTTGGATTTTAAATTCACTAATTGCAAATTTACCTGACACTATTTCAGTAACAACACCTGTAAGATTTGTAGTTATTTCAATAAAAAAATGTTCAATTTTTGAGATTGCCAAATTATATTAGTTTAGAGTTTGTTTTGCTAGTTCTTTAAATGCATCTTCTACATTTTCATTTTCTTTAGCACTTGTAATGAGATCTATAGAAAAAGGAATTAACTTTTTAATAGCTTCAATTTCTTTAGAAGAGACCAAATCTTTTTTATTACCAATTATTGTAATATTTTTTAATCCAGAAAGCTCCTTAACGATATCTACCTTGGCATTAATATTCTTGTAGGTTTCTTCTCTGCTTAAATCAAACACATACATGGCAGCACTTGATCCTAAAAAATAAGCTTTAGGCACTTTTTCATCATCGCTAGTTCCTGCAACATCCCAAATTAATAACTTAATTTCTTGGTTTTCAATTTGAATAATTTTTGAACTCACTCTTACACCAATTGTACTAATATATTCTTCGGAAAATTCGTTTAAGACAAACCTTCTAATTAAAGATGTTTTACCAACTCCAAAATTTCCTACCAATAAAACTTTTTTTGCAATCATTAAAGGGGGTTTCTGTAAATTTTACTCTTTTTTAATAAAAATATTTTTGATAATCGTATTCAATTTTTCTTCATCAATAAGATAACTTCTATCTCTTAAAATAATTTCCGCTAAATTATTGATATCTTCTAACAATTCTTCTTCAAAATCTGGGTTTATAACTCCAGAAGTGGCAGTTGCGATGTAAATTGTTTTAAAATTCTGAATAGATAATTGAAAATTTTCGAATTTAATATCTTCAATATCTTGGCCATCTTTAGAAAACGAGTCTTTAGCAAACGATTTAATAGCAGTTAACATACCAGAAACCATGTCTTTATCTGCAATATTACCTCTAGAGTAATTACCTGCAAGTAAACCAGAATCTTTATTTATTACAAATATTTCTTCTATAATAGGCTCAAAAACTTCCTGTAAAACATCATCAGCATCAGTTCTTTTTCCTTTAAATAATCTTTTTATAATTTGGGAAATTGAGAACTTATCGTTTATAGTTTGATTGATGCTTTCTGTAAGTTTTGTAATTTCTGCGATAATAAATTTCTTCACTAATTTACCCAGAATTGGGTATAGTGCTTCTACTACTTCGTCTTGAGATTCTCTAATTTGAATTTTAATAGCTTCGGTAATATTTTTACCAAAATGATCAGAAAAATTCACCTTTAAATCTTCTATCCTTTCATCTAAAACAGGGGTAACTTTAACTTTAAATTTTTCACGTTCTAAAACTTCCTCTTTTAGAACATTAAAGTCTTTTCTGTCATCAGCTAATAGAAGTTCTTTAAGCAACTCAAAACGATTGTCTTTATTATCTACAGTCGTTTTCTCCATCTATTCTTGCAACATCAATGCTATTTTCTCTAAGGCTTTACCAAGTTTTCTTCTGTCTGCTTTTTCATCATCTAAATCTGCCAATCTTTTATCTAAATCTTCATTTAAATCTTGAAATTTATGATCCATTAAGCTTTCTAAATCTGCTAATTTATTTTCAAGATTTATTACAGATTCTGCTAAATTCTGTTTCGTCTGATTTTCTAATGCTTTTAATTTGTCGTAAACATCTGCAAATTCAGTATTGTATTGTTGTATATTTTCTCCAAATATAAGATCTCTTACTGCAGCTATTCTACTATCAACTTGATGTTGATTTTGAGGTTTAACTTCAGGTTCGTTATTTTGTTCAGAATTTTTCGCCATAAACTTTTAATTTGTGTACATATTGATAAACTATTTATTTTAATAACTTTAAGCTATGTAAGCAATAGCTTTAGAGACAAATATACATTAAAAAACAATCTATAAAAACCTAGCAAGTCATTTTAAACACTTAACATACTAAAAAAAAGATATTTAATAATTTTTCGATACAAAATTATCAAAATAGCATTTAAAAACAGGTTTGAAAGATAATATAGCAGTATAGAATTCTTAAAAAAAAAGAATTCATCAAACAAATAGAAAAGTTTAAATTCATTAAAACGGGCAATACAAAGTAGCACTGACTTTTTTGTGCATTTACTTTTTGTACGGTAACTCTATATAAAACTGAGTTCTATCTATCTCATTGCTTATAAAACCAACCTTACCATGTAAGTATTTTTCACCTAATAATTTCATACTGTAGGTTCCTAAACCCCTATTACCCCCTTTTGTAGAAAAGGATCTCTGAAAAATTTGCTTTTGAACAAACTCTGGTATAACGCCATTATTCTTTACCCAAAATTTAATTGTAGTATTTGTTAATTTTGAACCAATTTGGATTATCGACTCTGGATTATTTTCATATTCTGCGGCATTTTTAAGCATGTTTACTAAAATTCTTGACACTAATAATTTATCACTTATGAGGGAGACATTTTCACTGTTTACATCTTTTACAATAGTTGCGTTCAACGATTTATTATTTGAAACCAAACTAATTGCCTCATCAATTAAATGTCCAGAAAAAACTTCTGAATTTTGCACTTCTAAATCACCAGACTCAGCGGACAAAATATTTCTAAAAGACATGATTTGATCTAGTAAAACTTTACTTGTTTTACCCATCATTTCTATTGCTTCTGTTTTTGATTCTTCAGTAAGTGAATATTCTAAAATTTCTGATAATCCGCTGATACCGCCTGCAGAATTCACCAAACCATGAATAAATATTCTTTCTAGCTGCAATTTTCTTTTCTCTGAACTGATATCTATTATGGTTACAATATAATATTGTTTATCAGACAATTTTATAGGCACAGAAGTAACAGAAAGTTCTAACGAAGATTGATCACCTTTTTTACTTGTTGTAATTCTAGTTTCCTTCTGAACTTTTTTGTTCGTTTTTTCACTTTCTATGAGTGCTTGAAAAGCCCCACATAAATAGCATGAGGCAGAGTTAGTGCAACCATGAGGAGACTCATCTGCATGAATACAAGCAAGCACTTCACCAAAACGATTTCCAAAAATTGAATTATCAGAAGTAAGATTGAAATTTTTCAAAAAATCGTTACTAGCAAATATTATTTGTCGGGTGCTATTTAAAACTAAAGATACTGTAGAGATCGAATTAAATATATCTTTGAAATGTATTAACGAATCTATAACAATCCTTTCTTGGCTTAAAACCTCTTTAGACTCTCGCTTTTTTAAATCTATCATAGTAAAAAATTTAAATACTTATTTAGATAACACTACAGTAGTATTCCAAACATTTCTACTCAAAAATAAAATTTAATCTTAAATAATTTAATGATAAATATCAGTTAATAGTTCAAAACTAATTTTAAAGGATTTTTTTTTGATTTTTTAAAATAAGACTAGATATTAAAGAGCATTTAAAACTAAAAATGGTTTTTTTATTTCTTTAAAAATTATTAAACAAGATAACTTAAAGGTACCCTTATTTTTTAATAATAAAATGAAGGCAACAAATAAAAGAATGATTCAAAGAAAGAAAAAGAATAAAATCTATACAGTTATTTTTAAGCCATCATAGGCCAAAAACACATTTTTAGGTAAGTTTTCAGAAACTTTAGCGTGAAATCCTAATTTATGACTAATGTGCGTAAAATATGTTTTTTTTGGCTTCATTTCATTTACAAAATCTAAAGCTTCTTGCAAATTAAAATGTGTAGGATGTGGTTCTTCTCTTAATGCATTTACAACTAAAACATCTAAATTTTTAAGCTTTTCTTTTTCTGATTTTACAATGGATTTCACATCCGTTAAATAGGCAAAATCTTGAATTCTATACCCACTTATAGGTAAATTTCCATGCATCACTTCTATAGGCATCACTTGCACATCACCAATAAAAAAAGGTTCTTTATCGACAATATTTGGCAACACACTTGGCACACCTGGATACCTATTTTCTTTACTAAAAATATACTGAAAACGTTGCTCTAAACTTTGCAATGTTTTTTCATTTACATAAATGGGCATCTCTCCTATTTTATAGCAAAAAGGTCGTAAATCGTCAATACCTGCTGTATGATCTGCGTGATCATGCGTAAATAAAACCCCATTAATTAATTGTACATTTTCTCGTAACATTTGATACCTAAAATCTGGACCACAATCAATTACATACGAAACATCATCCCAAGAAATTAAAATCGAAGAACGTAAACGCTTGTCTTTTAAGTCTTTAGATAAGCAAACCGGATCATTACTTGCAATCATGGGTATTCCCTGAGAAGTGCCTGTACCTAAAAAAGTAATATTTAACTGTTTTTTATCTTTTTTCATTAAAACAAAAGTAAGATAAAAATTGACTGATAGTATTCTTATTCCTTACATTTGTTAAGACTAAAATACTCATACATGGCAATTTCTTTAAGAGGAGATCAAGATATTAGTAGTGTACCTACTATTAAAAGTAAAGCTTTAAGAATTAATCTTAATACAGATATTTACGGCACATTTGCCGAAATTGGAGCCGGACAAGAAACTGCACGTAATTTTTTTAGATCTGGTGCTGCTTCTGGTACAATTGCAAAAGCAATGAGTGCTTATGATAAAGATTTTTCTGATGCTATTTATGGCATGGAAGAAGATAAGCGTTATGTTACGCAACCTCGTTTACAAACAATGTTACGTCACGAAATTGATTTAATAGAAGATCGATTAAGCAGACAAAAACATCCTGATAAATTATTTTTTAGTTATGCAAATACGGTAACTACAATCGATTTTGCCAGACAATTTAAAGGTCATGGTTGGGTAGGAATTCGTTTTCAATTAGATCCTTTAGAAGG
>JANQTQ010000173.1 GCA_030731625.1 Polaribacter sp.
TATCTCCTCTTTTAGCATCTGCAATTGTAAAAATTTCTGGATACTTTTTATTGATGTAATTAATCGTTTTTTCTAACGCTTGCCAACCTTTAATTCCGTAAGCCTCATAAAAAGCGGTGTTTGGTTTATACGCCACACATAAATGATGCGTTGCATCAATAATTGCTTTATTAAACTCGAAAATAGGATCTTCTAAAGTTAATAAATGAGCAGGAATTTTATTTAAATCCACATCTAATCCAATACATAAAAAGGATTTTTTTTGTATAATTTGCCTTACTAATTGTTCTGTTGTCATTACTTTTACTTAAAGTTAAACAAAAGTACTATTTTTAACTTTTAGCGTTTGTAAGTTATTGCTTTTTTATTAGACAAATTTTACATGAAAAAAATAATTTTTATACTTTTAATCGTTTTTGTAAGCTGTAATTCAGAAAAACAAACACAATTTTCTGAAGAAGCAAACCTAGAAATGTTAATGGGTTTAGACAACTCAAAAATTACTTTAAGAGAAGTTTTATATCAACATAAAGGAAAAAAAATCTTAATAGACATTTGGGCTTCATGGTGTAAAGATTGTATTGTTGGAGTTCCAAAAATAAAAGCATTGCAAAAAGAATATCCAGATGTAGTCTATCTATTTTTATCTGTGGATAGAAGCAATCCTTCATGGAAAAGAGCAATTAATAAATATAATTTAGTAGGTGAACATTACAATTTACCAGAAGGAATGGATGATGGAGATTTTGTGAATTTTATCCATTTAAATTGGATTCCAAGATACATGGTTATTGATGAAGAAGGTGAAATTACACTTTTTAAAGCCACAGATGCATCCGATGAAACAATAAAGGAAGCCTTAAAAACAGATTCATAAATCGTTATAGTAACTAATTAACTTTATAAAGTAAAAATCCTTTAGCATTTATTAAATTTACATTTTAAAAATAAAATAATTATGAGACAAAAAATAGTAGCTGGTAACTGGAAAATGAATAATGATAAAGATGAAACAAAACAGCTTATCAAAGACCTTAAAAAATCGATCAAAAAATTATCTTTAAAAAGCACAAGAGTTATTGTTGCGCCAACATTTGTAAACTTAGCATCTGCAGTAAAAAAAGCAGAAGAATCTAAAATAGAAGTTGTTGCACAAAATATGCATCAAGCTAAAAGCGGTGCTTACACTGGTGAAATCTCTGCGGATATGCTAAAATCAATTGGCATTAAAACGGTTATTTTAGGACATTCTGAAAGAAGATCTTATTTTGGTGAAACTGATGCTATTTTAGCTGAAAAAGTAAACGCTGTTTTAGAAAACAAATTAGAAACTATATTTTGTTTTGGAGAATTATTAGAAGACAGAAAATCTGATAATCATTTTAAAGTTGTTGAAAGTCAATTAACAAACGGATTGTTTCATTTAGATGGCGCTGCTTGGAAAAGTATCGTTTTAGCCTACGAACCTGTTTGGGCAATTGGAACTGGAGAAACTGCAAGCCCAGAACAAGCACAAGAAATGCATGCTTTTATTAGAAGTATTTTAGAAAAAAAATACGGAAAAGAAATTGCCGATGACGTTTCTATTTTATACGGTGGAAGTGTAAAACCTTCTAATGCTGAAGAAATTTTTTCTAAACCAGATGTTGATGGAGGTTTAATTGGAGGTGCTGCTTTAAACGCCGATGATTTTACTGCAATTATAAAAGCAATTTAAAAAGCAGTTTATTTGTAAAACTTCTATAGAAAACCAATAAATTTGCGTCGAGATTTAAATCTTGACGCATTTTTTAATTATGGACAACATTTATATAGAATACAATTTTACAATTACACCTAAAGAACCTGCAACAGAAATTTTAATTGCAGAATTAGGTGAAGTTGGTTTTGAGAGTTTTGTTGAAAACGAAAACGGAGTAACTGCATACATTCAAAAAAGTGAATGGAATTCTTCGATTCTTGAAGATATTTTTGTTTTAAATTCTGATGAATTCGCTATTGAATACAATCAAAATGAAGTTGAGCAAACGAACTGGAATTCTGAATGGGAAAAGAACTTTACGCCTATTCAAGTAGATGATTTAATAAGCATAAGAGCTCCTTTTCATGAAAATCCAAATCTAAAATACGATATTGTGATAGAACCAAAAATGAGTTTTGGTACTGGGCATCATGAAACTACACACATGATGGTGCAACATTTATTAAATTTAGATTTAGAAAACAAGAAAACTTTAGACATGGGTTCTGGCACAGGAATTTTAGCGATTTTTGCTGAAATGAGAGGTGCAAAGCCTATTGATGCTATTGATATTGATAACTGGTGTTACGAAAACTCACTAGAAAATATTGAACGCAATAACTGTAAAAACATTTCCGTTTACGAAGGCGATGCATCTCTTTTAATCAATAAAAAATATGATGTAATTATTGCCAACATCAACAGAAATATTTTATTGATGGATATGGAAGTCTATACAAATTGCTTAAATGAGAAAGGTGTTCTTTTATTAAGCGGTTTTTATGAAGAAGATATTCCGGTTATTGATGCCGAAGTTTCTAAATACAATTTAACGTTAGAAACTTTTATCCAAAGAAATAACTGGGTTGCTTTAAAATACAACAAAGACTAAAAAAATTTCTATTTTTACACTATGAGTACAAAAGAAAAAATACAAGAAGAAGTAGATGTGCTTGAACAAGAAACGTTTCAACACGAAATAGTGCTACATAATGATGATGTAAACACGTTCGATTTTGTAATTGATTCTTTAGTTTCGGTTTGTGAACATACTTTTGAACAAGCTGAACAATGTGCAACTTTAGTACATTACAAAGGGAAATGCACCGTAAAATCGGGCGAATTTAAAGATTTAGAACCTAGATGTTCTAAATTATTACAATTGGGTTTATCGGCAGAATTAATATAAACTATGGAAAACGTATTTAAATATTATGAATTTTCTCTTTTTAAAAAAGATGAATCTAACACTTTCTCTGGTAACGAAATTGCATTTACAGAATTAAATGAAACTCATTTTTTAATTTTTGAAAAAAAAGAGAACAGCTATAATTTGTATGTTTCTAAATATGCAAACAAAAAAGAAATTGGTATAAAACCTCCAGAAATACTAGAGTTATTAGTAGAAAACTATGATAAAAGTATTCCTGCACATAGAATCGCTATTAAACAATACCTAAATTAATTAAATACTTTTTTAGAACTTTATTTATTTTATTTTAAAAAGTGTGACTTTTTAAATTTTAGTGTGTCTTATAATTAGAAGACATTAGAAAAAGGAAAAAATAGTAGTTAGTTTTATACTAAGTTTGGTTAGACGAAGAAGCCGTCTCAATATTCATTTGAGGCGGTTTTTTTTCATTTTTATTTTTAGA
>JANQTQ010000174.1 GCA_030731625.1 Polaribacter sp.
AGAGCTTCTTTTGCTTTTTACAACACAAAAGAAGAAATAGATGTTTTAGTTGCAGGAGTAAAAAGAGCTAAAATGATGCTTTCTTAAAAATATTGTAATCACATAAAAAAAAAGGTTGAGAATAAATTCTCAACCTTTTCTACTATAAAATAATTAACAAATATTATCTCAAAGCTGGCGAATAATTAGTAGGATAATCCTCTGCTTTTGCTAAACCATTTGTAGCTGTAGTAAAATTAGATCCGAATTTAGCATCCATAGCTGCTAAAATTTTGTTTGCCATTAAAGCATAACCTCTAGCAGTTAAATGAACACCATCTAAACTTACTAAACCTCCTGTAACTAACTTCGTATTTAACGTATAAGCATCAAACTTAATTCCTGTTGATGCTTCTGTTAAGACACCTTTAAAGTCTACTAAAGCTATGTTAGGGTTTGATGAAGCTACTGCAGCAATAGTTGTATTATATGCGTCTGTAGCTGTTTTAATAGCTGATTGTTCTTGTGGTGTTAACACCCATTCATCACCTAAAGGAACAGTAACTCCGTTAATTAATTGAGGGTTACCACCAACAGTAGTTCCAATCACAGAAGAACTTGCTAAGAGTAATAAATCTGCAGAAGTAGCATGTCTGTATTGCTTTAATCCAGCAAAAGCAGGATTTAAAGCCTCTAAGTTTGTTAAGTTTTCATCAATTATAACAACCGCATTACTTCCTGCTGCAAAATTAATTGTTCTTTTTGCTATTTCTGCTGTAGCTTGTGCTTGTGTCATTACTTGTAACTGTACTAACAGTCCAAAAGCTTGTTGAATTCCTCCATTATATGGTGCGTATCCTGCGTTTACAGCAGATGCTGTTGCTGCATCTAAAGGAACCGGATTATAAGGAACAGTAATAAAATTAGCTAAATCTGTAATATATGGTACATTTGCTACTACCCCTTTTGCTCCATTTGCCGTTAAAGCAGTAACCATACCACTAAAAACACTTGCAAAAACATTAGGGTCTGTAATATCAGTGGTACCATAAGTAGCTGGATTTAAGTTTCCTGTTTGGTCTTTTCCAGAACCACCAGATAAAGCATATGATAAAACATCATTCCCTCCTATTTCTGATAATGTGAAAAAAGTAGGACTTTGTGCTAATGCATCTCCCATTACAGAAGCATTTGGAGCTGATGCCATTCTACCAAAATAAGGATTTAATTGTCCATAACCAGGAACCGTTAAATGAAAGCTTTTTGCACCGGGTGCGCCAAAATTATTAAAAGGTCCTGTAACAGTTACCCCTAATTGTGTTGTTGGTGTTGCTGGTAATCTTGCTGGACCTGCTCCATTAAAATAAAATCTTGGTGGTTGAACAGCAGTTCCATTAAAAACCAATCCTCCAATATTATCTGCCATCAAAGGTTGTTTAAAATCCGTACCAAATTTTGATGCCAAAATATTTGGAAAAGAATTTTCTTGAGCGGCTGCAAACATTGCGCCATCTGTGTATCCTGCTGTAAAAGAAGCACCAATAGAAACGTATTTAGAAAAATCTAATCCGTTTGTATTTAAGGCAACTTCTGCTTCTGTTTGTTCAGTTATAGGGTCAAAATCATTGCTATCACAAGAAATAACACCTAAGGATAGAAGAAACAACGCTATATATTTATAATTTTTCATAAAATATCTTAATTTTAATTAGTTATTAATTGTCCAAGAAAGGTAGTATTGAGAACCTATTGCTCCAATTCCTGGTGCACTCATATACTCTAATCCTGTTAAGTTAGAACCACCCAATTTAAACACAGATTTCCATTGTGGAACAGTATAGTTTATTTGCGCGTCTAAAACTGTTCTTGCTGTTATTGTGCCATCTATAAACGTAGATTCCCATCTAAATTCATCTTGCCATCTTGCATTTACATTAAAACCAAAGTTTTTAAACAATTCTGTTTTTCCAAATTGTAATTTAACTTTATGCTCAGGTGTATTAAAACCAGCTTCAAAATCAGGATTTACTGCTTGATCAAATTCAAATCTTGCTAAAGTATAATTTAAGCCTAAATCAAAACCATTAAGTACTTTAGTGGTTAAACCAATACTTGCTCCATAAGAACTTATATCTGCCGTAGAGTTGGTGTATAATTGAAAAACTTTAAAGCCACCTGTTGTATTGTAAGGTACAATAACATTTGTGTTTGCAATAAAATCTTCGTATTGGTTGTAATAAACACTTAAATCTACTGTTACTAATTGTTGACCAGCATTTAACAAACTTCTATATCCTAGTTCGTATGCAGTTACTTTTTCTGGTTTTACAAAATCTACATTTGCTTTTACGGTACCACCGCTTGAAACAGTATAAGAATTTTCATAAGCATCTCTTCCTGTTAAAGTATAAGACATCCCATCACTTGAATCTGTAAAAGTTGTACTATATCTATCCATATTTTCTTCTACACCACCAACTAAAATTGCATTCCCTACATCTAAACCAATGTATTGGTCTTGAGTTGTTGGGTTTCTAAAACCTGTTTGAAAAGATGCTCTAAAATTTTGGTTTTTGTCTTCTCCACCAGCATAGGCAAAAGAAACTCTTGGCGAAAAATTACCATCAAAATTTTGTGCTTTATCATAACGTAAAGACGCAGTAAATTTTAAACGATCGTCTTCTAAAAATTTCTTTTGTAATTGCGTATATACACCAAATTCATCATAATCAATAGGACCATCTGCATCTGTAAATATATTTCCAAAAGAGTTTAAAGAATATCTTCTGTAAGAAGCACCTACTTGAATTTCTGCAAAATCAATTACATCTTGAAAATTATAATTAGCATCTCCATGATATAATTTAGTTTGATCTCTAAATTTTGCACCAGTTAATAAATCTGGATCACTTGTTATTTTATCAAAAGCTTCTTGAAAAGCAGTTGTTCCAGGAATTAAACGATTTCTGTCTGCAAAAGCTCTTGCAGCCTCATGAGATCCAGTTGATAAATATGCACCAGTATATTCTGTAAACCAATTTACATCTCCACTCCAAGCTCTATTAATGTTTAGTGCTGTAAATAAAGTATTGTAAGAATCACCAGCATCTTCGCTTGTTGTATACCCTCTTACAAAAAAGTTTTTTCCTTTAATTTCTAACTTATGCTGT
Organism: Polaribacter sp.; assembly: GCA_030731625.1. Taxonomy (GTDB): domain Bacteria; phylum Bacteroidota; class Bacteroidia; order Flavobacteriales; family Flavobacteriaceae; genus Polaribacter. Next base: position 3,150 of record JANQTQ010000174.1, read on the forward strand.
TGCATAAAAAAGTTTTTAATGGCATATTTTTGACCTCCTAAATATTGAGTATCTCCTGTACCAAGTTTCGAATTTAAAATAATCTCTAAGCGATCGTTTCCAAATGGACGGTAATTTAAAGAACTATTAAACTTTACACTTGTTACACCATAATCCATTAAATCTCTTTCATTATAACCTGTTCTACTTACTCT
>JANQTQ010000175.1 GCA_030731625.1 Polaribacter sp.
ATTATTATGGTAATACATCTCATTATAAAGACGTGCAAGAGTCTTTAAATACTGCAAAATCAAAAGGGTATACGTCTGCTTTTATTGTTGCATTTAAAAAAGGCGAAAAAATATCCGTGAACGAAGCTGTTAAAATGGAGTAGTTTTGGTAGCTTCAACCAAAAAATATCATTAATTTTGTTGTTAAATTTTTATTCATGTCAAAGGAATTAAAAACAGGTATTGTTCTAATTTTAATTATTATCGCATTTATTTGGGGTTTTAACTTTCTAAAAGGGAAAGATATTTTTCAACCAAGTAGCAGGCACTTTTATGCAGAATATGTAAATATAGGTGGTTTAACCAAAGCCAGTACGGTAACTATTAATGGGTTAAAAGTAGGTAAAGTAAATGATATTGATTTTAATATAACTCCCGGAAAAAAAGGGCATTTAATTGTAAAGTTTACGATTGATAATTCTTTTGAGTTTTCTAAAAAAAGCATTGTTAAAATATATTCTTCAAATCCATTATCTGGTTCTAGTTTAGCTATAATACCTAGTTACGAAGGAAGAGTGGCCGTTTCTGGAGATTATTTAAAAGGAGAAATAGAATCTAACTTATTTACAGAGTTAGGCGAAAGATTAGATCCAATTCAGTTAAAATTAGAAAATGTACTTGTTGGTGCAGACACTCTTTTTCATAAAATAAATCATATTTTAGATGAAAAAACTGCTGGGAATTTAAAAAAATCTGTTGAAGAATTAGAACTTACTATGGTAGAGTTTAGAACTACTTTAGGCTCAGTAAATTCTATGATGGATGCAAGTTCTGCCGATTTTAAAGCGTCTGTTAAAAACACAAAAGCAATTACTGCAAATTTAGCCAAAGTTACAGACACTTTAGCGAATGCAAATATTGGAGAAATAATGAGAAAAGCAGAAACCACGTTAACTTCTGTAAATTCTATTTTAGCTGGCATGGATACAGGTAAAGGAACTTTTGGTAAATTAATAAGAGATGAAACTTTGTATAATAATTTATCAAATATGTCTAAAGAATTAGAAGAATTGTTAAAAGATATGAAGTTAAATCCTAAGAGATTTGTACACTTTTCATTATTTGGTAAAAAAGCGAAACCATTTAATGAAGAAAATAATAAAGAAAATAAAACAACACAGTAAAATATAATTATTAAATGATGCAATATTTACCAAACTTATTTTTTGCACTGGCATTAATTGCTGGTATTGGTTTTTTTGTGATGAATATTCGCAAATTATCTAGAAATATTAATTTAGGAAAAGACATAAACAGAACAGATAAAAAGCCTGAACGTCTAAAAAACATGATAAAGATTGCCTTAGGACAATCTAAAATGGTTAAAAGACCATTTTCTGGATTCTTACATATTGTAGTTTATGTAGGTTTTATCATTATAAATATTGAAGTTTTAGAAATTATTATTGATGGGTTATTTGGAACTCATAGAATCTTTCTTGGTTTTTTAGGTGATGGTATTTACGGATTTTTAATTGGAACATTCGAAATATTGGCTGTTTTAGTGCTTATTACAGTTGTAATTTTTTGGTTAAGAAGAAATGCATCTACTATTAAACGATTTTTAAGTAAAGAAATGGTTGGTTGGCCAAAAAAGGATGGAAATATGATCCTTTATTTTGAAATCATATTAATGTCTTTATTTTTAGTGATGAATGCAACAGATACAGCATTTCAAACAGCAGGAGTAGGAAATACAATAAGTCAGTTTGTAGCACCATTATTTGACGGATTTTCACCAGAAGGACTTCATACCATAGAAAGAACTTGTTGGTGGATTCATATTTTAGGAATTTTAGTTTTCTTAAATTATTTATATTATTCTAAACATTTACATATTTTATTAGCTTTTCCAAATACTTATTTTGCAAACTTAAATCCAAAAGGACAATTTACAAATTTAGATTCTGTTACTGCAGAAGTTAAATTAATGATGGATCCAGATGCTGATCCTTATGCAACTCCAGATGAAGGAGCAGAGGAAACAATTCCAGAAAAATTTGGCGCTAGTGATGTTACCGATTTAAATTGGGTGCAATTGTTAAATGCATATACATGTACAGAATGTGGTAGATGTACTTCATCTTGTCCCGCAAATCTTACAGGAAAAGAATTATCACCAAGAAAAATCATGATGGACACTCGTGATCGATTAGAAGAAGTTGGTAGAAATATCGACGCAAATAAGGGTGTTTTTGTTGATGATGGAAAGCAATTATTAAACGATTATATTTCTCCAGAAGAACTTTGGGCATGTACAAGTTGTAATGCGTGTGTAGAAGAATGTCCTGTAAATATAGATCCTTTATCTATTATTATGGATATGCGTAGATATTTAGTGATGGAAGAAAGTGCAGCTCCGCAAGAATTAAATATGATGATGACAAACATCGAAAATAATGGCGCTCCTTGGCAATACAATCAACAAGACAGATTGAATTGGGCAAACGAAGAATGATTCAGTATGCAGTATTCAGTGGCAGTTTTTCAGTCAATGTCAGTTCGAGTGATTTCGCTTTTTTGCGAAATTGTATCGAGAACAACAATTAAACAAACAAACGTTTCAACGATTAAATAATAAGAATATGAACGTACCAACAATGGCAGATATGATGGCGCAAGGAAAACAACCAGAAGTGTTGTTTTGGGTTGGCGCAGCAGGAAGTTATGATGATAGAGCAAAAAAAATATCACGAGCTTTTGTAAAAATATTACATCAAGCAAATGTAGATTTTGCCGTTTTAGGAACAGAAGAATCATCTACTGGTGATGCAGCAAAAAGAGCAGGAAATGAGTTTCTATTTCAAATGCAAGCAATGATGAACATTGAAGTGTTAAATGGTTATGAGGTAAAGAAAATTGTTACTTGTGATCCACATTCATTTAATACATTAAAAAATGAGTATCCTTCTTTAGGAGGGAAATATGAAGTTTTTCATCATACACAATTCATTCAAAATTTAATTTCAGAAGGACGATTAAAAATTAACGATAGTAGTATTTTAAAAGGAAAAAGAGTAACCTTTCACGACCCTTGCTATTTAGGAAGAGCCAACGATGTGTATGAATCTCCAAGAGATTTAATAAAAAGATTAGGTGTTAATTTAACAGAAATGAAACGCCACAAATCTACTGCTTTATGCTGTGGTGCTGGAGGTGCACAAATGTTTAAAGATGCAGAAAAAGGTGATAAAGAAATTAATGTTTTAAGAACAGAAGATGCTTTAGAAACCAAACCTCAAATTATTGCTACGGGTTGTCCTTATTGTAATACAATGATGACAGAT
>JANQTQ010000176.1 GCA_030731625.1 Polaribacter sp.
ACAAAGAATATTTTTTGTGCTTCAATAAATTTTTGAAGTTTTGACGTGATTTTTGTGTAAAATTTTGACATAATTATGCATTAAAATGAGTAAGAAATTCTTTCTTATATTTTTGTCCTAAAGGTATTTTATTTAAGTTGATGATTGCCAAGTTCCCTTCTATATAATCCAGTTTATTTTTGTTGATGATATACGATTTATGAACTTGTATAAAAATAGACTTTGGCAGCGAATTATGCATCATTTTTAGGGATTTATACGTTACTAAAAAGTTATTATTTAAGAAATTAATCTACCCAATCTTTAGAACGTTCCACAGCTTTTAGCCATTTTTTATATAAACGATCTCTTTTTTCAACGGTATATTCTGGAGTAAATTCTTTGTTAATTTTTCTGTGTGATAAAATTTCTTCTTGTTTCCATAGACCTACGCAAATTCCGGCTAAATACGCTGCGCCCATTATTGTGGTTTCTGTAATTTCTGGTCGCTCTACAACCACATCTAAAATATCGGCTTGAAATTGCATTAATAAATTATTTTTGCAAGCGCCACCATCAACTTTTAAAGAAGTTAACGGAATTTCTGCATCTTGTTGCATGGCAACTAACAAGTCTTTTGTTTGATACGCTAAAGATTGTAAAGTGGCTTTTATTAAGTGATTTTTGCCTGTATCTCGTGTCAATCCAAAAATAGCACCTCTTGCATACATATCCCAATAAGGAGCTCCTAAACCCGCAAAAGCAGGTACCACAATTACAGGGTTTTCACCTTTAACTTCTAGTGCAAAAGCTTCACTTTCTTCTGCCGATTTTATAATTTTTAAACCATCTCTTAACCATTGTATGGCAGCGCCAGCAACAAAAACACTACCTTCTAAAGCGTAATAAACTTTGTTGTCAATTCCCCAAGCAATTGTGGTTAACAATCCGTTTTTTGAAAACTGAAGTTCAGTTCCTGTGTTCATTAATAAAAAACAACCTGTTCCGTAGGTGTTTTTTGCTTCACCTTTTTTAAAACAAGCTTGTCCAAAAAGTGCCGCTTGTTGATCGCCAGCAATGCCTGCAATGGGAATTTTATATCCGTCTAAAAGAAAATCACCAAAATGATACGAAGAAGGTTTTACTTCTGGTAACATCGATTTTGGAATGTGTAATGCTGCTAAAATTGTATCGTCCCAACATAAATTTTTGATATCAAAAAGCATTGTTCTTGATGCATTGCTGTAATCTGTTGCATGGATTTTTTTATCAGATAAATTCCATAAAAGCCAAGAATCTATAGTTCCGAAAAGTAGGTTTCCTTTTGTTACTTCTTCTCTTGCATTTGGTACATTTTCTAAAATCCAATGAATTTTTGTTCCAGAAAAATAAGCATCAACCACTAAACCAGTAGTTTGTTTTATATGATTTTCTAATCCTGCTGTTTTTAATTTTTCACAAACATCCGCAGTTCTCATATCTTGCCAAACAATGGCGTTGTAAATTGGTTTTCCAGTATTTTTATTCCAAATAACAGTGGTTTCTCGTTGATTTGTAATGCCTAAACCAATAATATCTGCAATATTAATGTTCGTTTTTGCGATCACTTTTTTTAAAGTGGATACCTGCGTTTCTAAAATCTCTAAAGCATTATGTTCTACCCAACCAGATTTTGGAAATAGTTGCTGAATTTCTTGCTGTTCCATGCCAACAATTGTTCCTTTTTCATCAACAAGTACAGAACGAGAACTTGTAGTTCCTTGATCTAAAGCTAGAATATATTTTTTTGTCATTGGTATTTAAAAGATGAACAGCAATTTACAAAATAACATGTATATAAATTATTACCTTTAGCCAAAATAAACACTCTTTTTTATGGAATATGGATTTCTATCAGTAATACCACCAATTGTTGCCATTATTTTAGCACTTAAAACAAAACAAGTGTACATCGCTTTGTTATTCGGAATCTGGTTTTCTTGGTTGATTATTAAAGGATGGAATCTTTTAGACGGTACTTTGGCGATGATTGAAGGCATGGTAAATGTTTTTCAATCCGAAGGAAATACAAGAACAATTATGTTTAGTGCTTTGGTTGGCGCTCTGTTAATTTTTATTCAATATTCTAGAGGAGTTGAAGGTTTTATCAATATTTTAAATAGAAAATTGGTGAAATTAGAAGAAAAAAAATCGGGTTATAGTAGAGTGATGGTTCAGATTTTGGCAACTGTAACAGGTTTATTATTATTTGTTGAAACGAGCATTAGTTCTTTAACAGTAGGAACTTTATATCGTCCAATTTTTGATAAATTAGGAATTCCGAGAGAAAAACTAGCTTATATCGCAGATTCAAGTTCTGCGCCTTCATCAATTTTAATTCCGTTTAATGCTTGGGGCGCTTTTATAATGGGACTTTTGTTAACACAAGGCATCGAAAAACCATTTTCTATGATGATGGCATCCATCAAATATAATTTTTATCCATTGATTGCCATTGCGATGGTTTTTGTGGTCATTTTATCAAAGAAGGATTTTGGTTTGATGAAAAAAGCAGAAATCAGAACCAAAGAAACTGGTGAGTTGATGAATAAAAATTCTAAACCAATGGTTTCTGATGCGGTAACTTCTTTTCCGCCAAAAGAAGGCATTGAAGCAAAGGCATATAATATGATTGTGCCGCTTTTGGTGATGGTTTGCATGATGCCAATAAATTTGATGTATACAGGTTGGAATGCTGTAAAATCATCAACCTCATTCTTAAATCATGCATCGCAAGCAATTGGCGAAGGTTCTGGTTCGTCATCTGTTTTATATGCTGTAATTACTTCTTTATTGGTTGCAATGATTATGTATTTTATACAAGGAATTATGAAGCCAAAAGAAGCAATCGACTTAACTTTAAAAGGAATTAGCGAGTTAATGCCGTTGGCTTTGCTGATGTTGTTAGCGTTTGCAATTGGGGATGCTTGTAAAGAATTAGAAACGGGAATTTATGTTGCAAATGCCACGAAAGAATGGCTTTCGCCAGAGTTGTTGCCAGCAGTTGTTTTTATAATTAGTTCGTTTATTGCCTTTTCTACCGGAACTTCTTGGGGAACTTTTGCCATCATGTTGGCAATTTCTGTACCTATGGCAAATATTCATGGCGCAGATGTAACGATTGTTGTTGCTGCAACTTTAGGAGGAGGAATTTTTGGGGATCATTGTTCGCCAATTTCTGATACTTCTATTATATCTTCCATGGCTTCTGCCAGCGATCATATAGATCATGTAAAAACACAGTTGCCTTATGCGTTATTTGGGGGCGCAATTACTGTTTTGATGTATTTGGTTATTGGATTTTTTGGGTAGTTTAAACGCAAAGATGCAAAGTTTTTTCGCAAAGGGAGCAAAGTGAATTTTATTTTTTGGGCGTTCCCTAAAAAGGTCGCGCTTTCACTACTCGCTTTTTTTGTGAAAAACAAAAAAGAGCTCAAACAAATCGTTCAATCGCTAACGCAGGCATTTTTATAAACAAGTATCATTCCACTCAATTTTGTCATCCTGAATAGGATTTTCTCTACATTGTTTGCTCGAAATATTGCATCATGACAAACTGTTTTAAAAATAAGAATTGTATTTTTTTAATGAAACCTTAGCGAACTTTGCAAAAAAAAACTTTGCATCTTTGCGTTTAATTTATTCCGCTAAAATTCCACGTTTTTTCAACTCAGGAATCATTCGTAAAGAACCTTCTTTAATGGTATTTTCTTTAAAGATGAATGTTTTTTCGAACAAGGTGTTTCCTTCGAAAAAAGTAACTTGAAAACGGTTGTTTAATTTGAATAATTCTGGCTGAATTAATTCAATCTTAGCAAAAGAATTTGCGGGTAAAACATCGATTTTTTTACGAAATAAAGACGTGATTTTTGTATCAGAAAAACCCTGAGTAACAATTACAATCATTTCTAAATCAATATTTTTAGTATTGATAATGTACACATTCCAATCATCGGTTTTATAAATATCATTGTATTCATACACAACCGCAATTTCTACGTTGGTAACTTCTGGTATTTGGATGTCTTTTTTCAATTGATTTGAAGTTATTTACCTATTTTAAAATTTACCAAAGAAGGTAAAACTCTTCTTTCGTCATTTCTTCACCATCGCAATCATCAATAGTTAAAGCGCCTTCGCACAAACCACCAAATTCATCTTCTAGATGGTTATTGTCGTATTTAGTTACCTTTCCGTTTTTATAAACCGTAATTTGTTTTAAAACTTCATCAGCATCATTTGTTTCAAAATACCAATTTGAGAATCCCCAATCTGCATATTCATCATCTCTATTTTCATCCCAATATTGTGAAAAGTACTTCATTTTATAAATTTATTTAGTTAAAAATACTGTTTGATATCATTATTTTTTTGAGAAATTTTTAAACCAAAGATTTCACAAACTTGCTAACTCCTTCCCTTTTGGGAAGGTTGGGATGGGCCTATATAACAGATTTAAATTGCTCTAAAAAGCGTTTATCATTTTCGTAAAACATTCTAATATCAGGAATCTGATACAACAACATTGCAATACGTTCTATTCCCATTCCAAAGGCGTAACCAGAGTATTTAGTAGGATCAATATTTGCATTTTTCAAAACATTAGGATCTACCATACCACAACCCATAATTTCTAACCAACCTGTACCTTTTGTAATTCTATAATCCGTTTCTGTTTCTAATCCCCAATAAATATCTACTTCTGCACTTGGCTCTGTAAAAGGGAAATAAGAAGGTCTTAAACGAATTTTAGATTTCCCAAACATCTCTTTTGTAAAGTATAAAAGTGTTTGTTTTAAATCAGCAAAAGAAACATCAGTATCAATATATAAACCTTCCACCTGATGAAAAATACAATGTGCTCTCGCAGAAATATCTTCATTTCTAAAAACTCTTCCTGGAGAAATAGTTCTTATAGGTGGCGTATTATTTTCCATATAACGCACTTGCACAGAAGAAGTGTGAGTTCTTAATAAGATATCTGGATTTTGTTCAATAAAAAAGGTGTCTTGCATGTCTCTTGCAGGATGATATTCTGGCAAGTTCAACGCAGTAAAATTATGCCAATCATCCTCGATTTCTGGTCCTTCAGAAACCGTGAAACCAATTCTATTAAAAACTTCAATAATTTGATTTCTTACCAATGATATTGGATGACGTGAACCTAACTCAATTGGCTCTGACGGACGCGTTAAATCTCCATAAAAAGATTTTTGACTTGTAGAATTCTCTAAACCATCTGTTAATTCTGCAACTTTACCTTCTGCAGCACTTTTTAAATTGTTTAATGCTTGGCCAAAATCTTTGCGCAAAGAGGCATCTACATTTTTAAATTCTGCAAATAAATCTTTTAGCAAACCTTTAGAACCTAAGTACTTAATTCTAAAATTTTCAACTTCTTCTTTGGTAGTTGCGTTAAAAGATTTTACATCGCCAATAAGTTCTTTTACTTTATCTAACATTACATCATAAATTAGTTGGCAAATTTACACTTTTTTATTTTTGTTGAATCTAAATATTGTATTGAATCCTTAATTTTATCAAAGGTCTCAACTATAAAATTAATATATTGTAGGGCATAAAAACAGCATAAAAATGAACAAAAATATCTTAACTGATTTAAAAACATACGCATTTAAAGAGGTAACTTTTGATAAATTAATGCAAAACAGAATTAATAAGGTATTAATAGTTTGTTCTAATTACGATTTTTATATGCTTGAAGAAGATGGTAGAATTGAAGAACGAATTTTTAATGAATACACGTCTTTAAATTTAAGACATCCACCAAGTTTTATACATGCAAATTCTGCAAAAAGAGCCATTAAAATGATGGAATTTCATCAAATTGATATTGTTATTACTTGGCTAGATATTGGTAATTATAATGCGTTTGAGACCTCAAAAAAAATTAAAGAAATTTTTCCAAATGTGCCAATTGCAGCGCTTAGTCATCACTCTTCTATTTTAAGAAGTAAACTAGAAAAAGAGAATACAGATAGTATTGATTTTATTTTTCATTGGAACGGAAATGCAGATATCTTTTTGGCGATTATTAAATTAACAGAAGATAGAATGAATGCCAAAGTTGATATTAATGAAATTGGTGTTAAAGCCATATTATTAGTAGAAGATTCGCTAAAATTTTATTCTAGATACATTCCGCTTATTTATAAAGTAATCCTTAAACAAACTCAAGGATTAATGTCGGAAGGATTGAACGAGCATAGAAAAATGCTCATCATGCGCGGAAGACCAAAAATTTTACTAGCCACAACGTACGAAGAAGGAATTAGTTTATTTGATACCTATAAAAATAATTTATTAGGGGTAATTTCTGATGTAAATTATTATAAAGATGGTGTTAGAAACAAAGAAGCAGGCTTTTTATTTTTAGATTACGTACGGAATTATAAACGGTATTTTCCTTTTTTAATGCAGTCTTCAAATGCAAGTAATGAAAAACGAACCTTAGATTTAAAAGGTAAATTTTTATACAAACATTCAGAAACTTTAGGGGTAGATATTAAAAATTACATCATTAAATACTTTGCTTTTGGCGATTTTGAGTTTTGGGATCCTACGCAAATGGAAGTGATCGCAACAGCCAAAGATTTAAGCGAATTTCAAAAAGCCATTAAAATTGTTTCTGAAGACTGTTTGATGTATCATGCAACAAGAAGCGAGTTTTCTAAATGGTTAAAATCAAGAGCTCTTTTTCCATTAGCAGATTTATTAAGTGTTATAGAATATGATGAATTTGAAAACAATGATCAAATAAGAGATTTTTTAATTAATGCAATTAAAGCCTATCGCGTTTACAGATCTAGAGGTGTTATTGTAAAATTTAATAAAAATAAATATGATGAGTTTGTTGTGTATGCAAGAATTGGCGAAGGTAATTTAGGAGGAAAGGGTAGAGGTTTGGCTTTTATAGATTCCTTTTTAAAACGTAATAATTTATATAATAAATATGAAAATGTAACGATTACCATACCAAGAACGGTTGTAATTAGTACCGAAGTTTTTGATCAGTTTATAGAAACACACAAACTAATTAAATTTGCTGCAGATTGCACCGATGATGAAAAAATATTACAAGAATTTATTTCAAAAGATTTACCAGCTTGGGCTTTAGAAGATATTAAGGCATTCTTAAAAACCACTAAATGCCCTATTGCTGTGCGTTCTTCTAGTATGTTAGAAGATTCTAATTATCAGCCATTTGCAGGTGTTTTTGCAACGTATATGATTCCAGATTCTGAAATAAACAAAAAAGTAGAAATGGTTTCTAATGCAGTTAAATCGGTTATTGCATCTGCTTTTTTTGAAAGTAGTAAATCCTATTTAAAAGCCATATCTCACACCATAGAAGAAGATAAAATGGCGGTAATTTTACAAGAAGTTGTAGGTAAACAATACCAGGATGTGTATTATCCAAATATTTCTGGAGTAGCTCGTTCTATTAATTTTTATCCAATTGGTGATGAAAAAGCTAGTGAAGGGATTGCAAATATTGCGCTTGGTTTAGGAGAAATAATTGTAGGCGGCGGACAAACTTTACGTTTTTCACCTTATTATCCTAAAAAAGTGTTGCAATTATCTACGCCTGGTTCTGCACAAAGAGATACGCAACAGTATTTTTATGGATTAAATTTAGATCCGGATAGTTATAAAGTATCAACTTGCGAAGCCATCAATAAAAAGAAAATAACAATTAGACAGGCAGAAAAACATGGTTCTTTAAAGTTTGTAGCATCTACATACGATTTACAAAATAATACAATTAGACCAGGCGTAATGCATGATGGTATTCGAGTAATTACCTTTGATCATGTTTTAAAATACAATACGTTTCCGTTGCCGCAAATTTTACAAGAACTCTTACGAGTTGGACAACGAGAAATGAGAAGTCCGATAGAAATAGAATTTGCGGTAAAATTAGATGTTTCTACAGGCAAACCAAAAGAATTTAGTTTTTTACAGATAAGACCTATCATAGAAAGCATGGAAACGGGGTGTAAATTGCCAGAAAATTTAAATATTTCTGAGACTATAATTTATTCTGAATCTGCTTTAGGAAACGGAAAATACCAGAACATTTTTGATATAGTTTATGTAAAACCAGAAACATTTAATTCGGCAAATACAAGAGAAATTGCCAACGCCGTTGAAGAAATGAATAAAAAATTTGTGAAGCTAGACAAACCTTATATTTTGGTCGGACCAGGGCGTTGGGGTTCAAGCGATCCTTGGTTGGGAATTCCGGTGCTTTGGTCTCAAATTTCAGCTGCAAAAATTATAGTAGAATCTGGATTAAATAATTTTAGAATTGATCCAAGTCAAGGAACCCATTTTTTTCAAAATTTAACATCCTTTAAAGTGGGTTATTTAACTATAAATCCATTCATAAAAGATGGTTTTTTTGATTTAGATTATTTAAATAAGCACGAAGCTGTTTTTGAAGATGCTTATTTAAGGCATATTTCCTTTAAAAACGAACTCACCGTAATTATTGATGGCGAAAACAATAAAGCAGCTATTTTTAAGGAAGGTATTTCATTGGGAAACAGTGATTCGGAGTTAGAAGATTCCCTTGATGAATTACCACCAGAAGGATTTATCTAAAATGTATATATAACAAAAAAGGCATTCAAATAAATGAATAAATATCTATATTCATAAAATATGGATAAATTATTGTTAAATACTAAAAAACACGATACATATTTTATTTTATTATCAATTTTAAAATGTACTTTTGATCTTAAATTTATTCAATAAAAAGTTATTAATGATATCATTATGAATGTAAAAGAAATTTTAACAAATTTAGAAACTAAACATCCTGGAGAAAAAGAATATTTACAGGCAGTTAAAGAAGTTTTAGAGTCAATTGAGACTATATATAATGAAAACCCACAATATGAAGCGTCTAAAATTATAGAACGTTTAGTAGAACCAGATAGAATCTTAACCTTTAGAATTTCTTGGATTGATGATGCAGGTCAAGTTCAAGTAAATTTAGGTCATAGAGTACAATATAATAACGCATTAGGCCCTTATAAAGGAGGAATCCGTTTACACCCAAGTGTAAATTTAAGTATCTTAAAGTTCTTAGGATTTGAGCAAATATTTAAAAATGCCTTAACCACATTGCCAATGGGTGGAGGTAAAGGAGGTTCAGATTTTAGTCCTAAAGGAAAATCAGACACAGAAATTATGCGTTTTTGCCAAGCATTTATGCTAGAATTGTGGAGAATGATTGGTCCAAGTACAGATGTACCAGCAGGTGATATTGGAACAGGTGGCAGAGAAATTGGTTTTATGTATGGTATGTATAAAAAATTACAACAAGAACATACAGGTGTTTTTACAGGGAAAGGTTTAAATTGGGGAGGAAGTTTAATTAGACCAGAAGCTACAGGTTTTGGTGGCGTTTACTTTACAAGCCAAATGTTAGAAACTAAAAACGATACTTTTAAAGATAAGGTTATTGCACTTTCTGGTTTTGGAAACGTAACTTGGGGTGTTGCTTTAAAAATTACCGAATTAGGCGGAAAAGTGGTTACAATCTCTGGACCTGATGGATATATTTATGACGAAAGAGGATTAGACGAAGATAAAATTAGTTATTTATTGCAGTTAAGAGCAACGAATAATGATATCGTTTCTCCGTATGTAGAAGAATTTCCAGAAGCTATCTTTTATCCGAATGAAAAACCTTGGGGCGTAAAATGTGATATTGCAATGCCATGTGCAACGCAAAATGAATTAAATGAAGAAGATGCAACAAAATTAGTTGCAAACGGTGTACAATATATAGCAGAAGTTTCTAATATGGGTTGTACTCCAGAGGCTGTTGATATATTTCATAAAGCTAAAATTTTATATGGCCCAGGTAAGGCTGTAAATGCAGGTGGAGTAGGAGTTTCTGGTTTAGAAATGTCTCAAAATGCCATGAAATTAAACTGGACTAAAGATGAGGTGGATGAAAAATTACATCAAATAATGCACTCTATTCATACAGCTTGTTTAAAATACGGAACAGAAGAAGATGGGTATATAAATTATGTAAAAGGAGCAAATATTGCTGGTTTTATTAAAGTAGCCGATTCTATGTTAGACTTAGGAGTTATCTAAAAAAGATAATTGTATAAAATACTAAAACGCATCAATTTTTTTGATGCGTTTTTTTTTGATGTTTCATGACATATCAAGTAAAATATTTTCGTTGGATTTTAAAAAATCAAAGAAAAATCAAGAGAGAATCCTAACATTTTTTTTATCATCACAAAAAAAATAGTTGTTTTTACGCTTTGTAAATCTGTAAAATCTTCTAAATCATGCGTCCTTAAAATAATTCATCGAGAAGATAAATTTATTGTAATTTAATTTTATGAGATTAAAAAATTCTTATATTTACAAGGTTCAAATTTTATGTAATTCGTAAAAAATCATATCATATATTATGGAATCAAAAATTAAAGAGTTTATGGAGATGGTTAAAAAGAGAAATAACCATGAGCCAGAATTTTTACAAGCTGTGCAAGAAGTTGCAGAAACTGTAATTCCTTATATTGCAAATCACAGTATTTACAACGGTAAAAATATTTTACTAAGAATGGTAGAACCAGAAAGATTAATTTCTTTTAGAGTTTCTTGGGTTGATGATAGCGGTGAAATTCAGGTAAATAGAGGATATAGAATACAAATGAATTCTGCAATTGGCCCTTATAAAGGTGGTTTGCGTTTTCATCCAACAGTAAATGCTAGTATTTTAAAGTTTTTAGCTTTTGAACAAGTGTTTAAAAACTCGTTAACAACTTTGCCAATGGGCGGAGGTAAAGGAGGTTCTGATTTTGATCCTAAAGGAAAATCAGACAATGAAATTATGCGTTTTTGTCATTCTTTTATGACAGAATTATACAGACATATTGGTCATAATACAGATGTTCCTGCAGGAGATATTGGTGTAGGTGCACGAGAAATTGGTTATATGTTTGGTATGTATAAAAAACTAAATAACACATTTACAGGTGTTTTAACTGGTAAAGGTGCGTCTTGGGGTGGTTCTTTAATCAGACCAGAAGCAACAGGTTATGGAAATGTATATTTTGCGCAAAATATGTTAATGCGTCAAGGAGATTCTTTTAAAGGAAAAGAAATTGTTATTTCTGGTTCTGGAAATGTTGCGCAATATGCGGCAGAAAAAGCAATCGAATTAGGTGCAATTGTTTTAACGTTATCCGATTCTGCGGGTTATATTTTTGATGCTGATGGTTTAGATGCAGAAAAATTAAAACACGTGATGTATATCAAAAATGAAAAACGTGGAAGAATTAGCGAATATGTAGAGAAATATCCGAATGCAAAATATGTGGAAGGAAAAAGACCTTGGTCTGTAAAATGTGATATTGCTTTGCCATGTGCAACTCAAAATGAGTTAAATGGTGATGAAGCAAAAGAATTGATTAAAAACGGATGTATTTGTGTTTCTGAAGGTGCAAATATGCCTTCAACTCCAGAAGCAATTCACGAATTTCAAAAAGCAAAAATTTTATTTGCTCCAGGAAAAGCATCAAATGCGGGTGGTGTAGCTACGTCTGGTTTAGAAATGAGTCAGAATTCATTACGTTTAAGCTGGACAAGATCAGAAGTTGATGATAAATTAAAAGTAATTATGGAAAACATCCATGCTTCTTGTGTAGCATACGGAGAAAATGAAGACGGTTCTATAGATTATATTAAAGGTGCAAATATTGCTGGTTTTGTTAAAGTTGCAGATGCAATGTTGGCACAAGGAGTTGTATAAAAATTAAGTAGTAAATTTAAATCTAAGAACGCATCGAATTTATTTGATGCGTTTTTTTTGTGTAACTAATTTTAAAAATGAATCTTTACAGTACTAAAAGAGTTATAGATACTTATGTTTTTACATTTTTTCTTCGGATTTATTTTTGCCTTTTTGGGTTCTATTACGCCAAGTATGTTAAACATGACTGCGCTAAAAATTAGTTTAGAAAACGGAAAAAAAGAACTAAATAATTATGCAATTGGGGTTTCGCTAGTTGTACTTCCACAAGCCTATACAGCTGTTTTTTTAACGAAACATATTGTAGAAAATCCATCAATTTTAGAAACCTTAGAGAAAGTAGGAATTGTAATTTTTATGCTATTATCGTATTATTTTTATTCTGAATCCAAAAAAAGTAAAATTCAGATTGAAACGAATGAGGTAAAAAAAGAAAATGCTTTTTTAGCCGGAATTACATTATCCGTTTTAAATATGTTTTCGATTCCTTTTTTTTGCGGAATTATAGCAACTTTAGATGCTTTTAAGTTGTTTAATTTTGATGTTATTCCCGTTTTATTTTTTATTTTAGGGTCTGTAATTGGTACATTTTATATCCTTTTTTTATATGGAAAATTTGCCAATTTTATTCAGAAAAAGACAGGAAAACTAACCAAAGACATCAATATTATTTTATCAATTTTAACCGGATTTGTTGCTGTTTTATCAGTAATAAAATTATTTTTTTAAGAAGAAATGAACATCAGCAAAAATAGTATCATTCAAGGAAAACACAACAAACCAATTTTAGTGGATGTTTTTTATCAGGAAACAAATCAACCCAAAAAAATAGTTATTTTTTGTCATGGTTACAAAGGATTTAAAGATTGGGGTGCTTGGAATCTCATGGCAGCATCTTTTGCAAATGCAGGATTTTTCTTTTTCAAATTTAATTTTTCGCACAATGGCGGAACTGTTGAAAATCCAATTGATTTTCCTGATTTGGATGCTTTTGGAAATAATAACTACACCAAAGAATTAGATGACTTAGAAACTGTAATCGATTGGATTTCTACAAATGCTGATTTTAAAAAAGAAGTAAATATTGATGCTATTTCATTAATTGGACATAGTAGAGGAGGGGGAATTGTGTTACTAAAAGCGAATGAAGACGCCCGTGTTAAAAAAGTAATTACGTTGGCAGGAGTTTGTGATTTTGAGAAAAGAACTGCTACAATTGGCGATTTAGAACAATGGAAAAAAGACGGCGTAAAATATGTTGTAAACGGAAGAACAAAACAACAAATGCCACATTTTTATCAGTTTTATGAAGATTTCATCAAAAATAAAGAACGTTTTAATGTAAAAAAAGCAACTAAGAATTTACAAATTCCGCAGTTAATAATTCATGGAAACGCAGATACTTCTGTTTTGATTGAGGAAGCAGAAAATTTACACCAATGGAATCCAAAAGCTGAATATCAAATTATTGAAAATGCAGATCATGTTTTTAATACTTCTCATCCGTGGAAAGAAAAGGATTTATCTAAAGAGTTAGAAATTACAGTAAAATATTGTGTTGAATTTTTAAAATAAAAAAGGTACTAAAAGCAAAAAAGTCGAACAGAAATGTTCGACTTTTTTTATATTGTTTTGTAAACTTTATTTTTTATTTACTTCCTTAATATATTTATCTAAAGCCATTGTCATAGAAGGTGTATCTGGTGTTGGTGCTTCAATATCGCACTTTAAACCGGCTTCTGTAACGGCTTTCACTGTGGAGTTCCCAAAAGCAGCAATTCTAGTTTCATTTTGTTTGAAATTAGGAAAATTATGAAATAATGATTCTATTCCAGAAGGGCTAAAAAACACTAAAACATCATAAAAAACATCTTCTAAATCAGATAAATCGCTAACTACAGTTTTGTATAAATCTGCACGTTTCCAGTTAATTCCTAAAGTATCTAATTCTGCTGGGATTAATGGTTTTAATTTATCAGAAGAAGGTAATAAAAACTTCTCTGATTTATGCTTTTTAATTAATTTGGTTAAATCTGTAAATGTTCTTGTACCAACATAGATTTTACGTTTTCTATACACCACATATTTTTGTAAATAATAGGCTACCGCTTCAGATTGGCAAAAATATTTCATAGAATCTGGCACTTTAAATCGCATTTCTTCTGCAACTCTAAAAAAGTGATCTACAGCATTTCTGCTTGTTAGTATAACTGCCGTAAAGTTCTTAAAATCAATTTTTTGAAGCCTTACATCTTTCACAGAAATACCTTCTACATGGATAAAAGATCGAAAATCGATTTTTACTTTTTGTTTTTCAGATAAATCAAAATAAGGATTGGCTTCTGTCTTAGGCTCAGGCTGTGATACTAAAATTGTTTTCACTTTCATTTGCATTCGTTTTATAATTAAAACATCAATTTAAACAGCAGAAATAGCGGTGCTATTTCAAAGGCGCAAATGTACAAAATAAAATAAAACAACTTAT